>CAKUEZ010000039.1 GCA_934646965.1 uncultured Collinsella sp.
TGATGGCGCCGGACTCATCGGCGCGAATGTCGATGAGTTTTGTGCGATAACGGACGGTTCCGCCGAGCTGCTCGATGCGCTGGGAGATGTTGGTGACGACTGTGGGGAGAATGTCGGAGCCAATGTGCGGCTTGGCGTCCCACAGGATGTCGCGAGGTGAGCCCGCTTCGACGAAGGTCTCAAGAATCAGTCGATGGGCAGGATTCTTGGTTCCCGTGTTGAGCTTGCCGTCCGAGAACGTTCCCGCGCCGCCCAGGCCAAACTGGATGTTGCTCTCCGGATCGAGGATGCGCTCCTTAAGAAAGAGATCGATCGTCTGCGAGCGTCGAAACGCTGGGTCGCCACGCTCGATGAGCAGAGGCTTAAGGCCCGCTTCGGCGAGGGTAAGGGCGGCAAAGAGGCCGGCGCAACCGGCGCCGACAACGACGGGACGCTCCTTGGGTGCATTGGGGACGGGGGAGGGGAATGAGGGCGCCGCGCCGTCAACCATGCGGATGCGCGAGCGGTCACGCTCGGCAACGCTACTGACTGCTTCCTGCTCAAGGCGGAGACTTGTCAGCTCAACCCGAAAACTCAAAATAAAATGAACGTCCCGCTTTTTACGGGCGTCGATAGACTTGCGATGGAGCTCGATGGCTTTAATCTGGGAATCCTTGCATCGCAGGGCTCGTTTGACAGCGCGTCTGCCAATAGCAAGGCAGGCAATTTCGTCGCCGGCCTCGTCGAGTGACGCGTGGACTTGGGTGATTTCGATCATCGAGGTCTCCTTTGATGCAAGAAAGAGGCCGCCCGGTGTCCCAGACGGCCCGAATGCGTTTTGATTATAGACTGCGCGGCTACAGGCTGCTTGCAGCGCGAATGCCCGAGATCCAAGCCCATGCAAGATTAAAGCCGCCACAATCGGCATCGATATCGAGTGCTTCGCCACAGACGGAAAGCGGGGCACCGGCTGCGTTGTTTACGCAAAGGCGGGGTGTCGAGACGCTCTCGATGGATATGCCGCCGCGTGTGACCTGTGCCGAACGCTCCTCCGCCGTTCCCTCGACGAGCAGCTTGAAGTGCTTGAGGATCGAGACGAGATGGACGACATCATGTGAGCCGGGATGGCACCGTTCGAATGCGGCGCACACAACATGAGAGAGCTGCGGGGCGAGCATACCGTCGAGCCAGCGGGGGTCGCGGGGCGAAAAGTCGCCAAACAGCTCAACTCGCTGGTTGAGCATATCGAGCAACTCGTCTTTGGTAAGGTCGGGGAAGACGTCAAGCAGAATCGTGTCGCCGTGCTGGACACGACGGGAGAGATTGAAGACGGCAACGCCCGAGATACCAAAGGTGCGGAAGAGCACCTCGCCGTCTTCGTGCCAGAGCTCCTCATGATCGCGGGCGAGCGTCAAGCGGGCGCGGACGCGCAGGCCATCCAGTGTCTTGAGCGCCGTCTGGTCGCCGAAGACCGATGCCGACACGGGGCAGAGAACAGGGCGCAGCGGCGTTAGGGGGAGGCTAAACGTCTCGGCGATGCCGGTGGGGTTGCCACCCGTGGCGATAATGACAGCATGCGTCCGTAGTGTCTCGTTCTTGTGAGGAGTGTCGGCGAGCGCCTTCCGAAGCGAGCGGACCTCCGTTTTTCGGTCGTCGTGCTTTTTTGCCTTGAGCGCCCGCGCGGGACGGTCTATTTGGAGCGCCCAACCCTCGGGAGCTTTGTGTGCCGAGGTGACGTTTGCCCCGCAGATCAGGGTGATGCCCAGGCGATTGCAAGCGTTGAGAAGCGCGTCGCGCACCGATTCGGCGCGAAGGGAGCGCGGGTACAGCCGGCCCTCCTCGGAGGTCGTCATGATGCCCAACGAGGAGAAAAAACATCCGAGCTCTTGCTCAGGCTGAGGACCCATGACGGATTCGACGAATGCGGGGTGGTTGTACCGCTGGAAGTCAATTGATTCGTTGGAAAGGTTGCAGCGGCCGTTTCCGGTCGCAAGTATCTTAAGGCCGCAGGCAACATCGCGCTCAACGATGCAGACGCTTTTGCCTGTGCGTGCGGCCGTAATGGCGGCGGCGAGACCTGAGGCCCCACCGCCGATCACCAAGACGTCGTAGAAGGCGTTTGCGTTCACTTAGGCCTCGTCGGTCTCGTGCGGGGCGATGGCCTCGACGGCAGAGACGGCCTGGGGCAGCATGCCGTCGGGCAGCGCGGTCTCGACCTCACCCTTGTCGCAAGCCTCGGCGAGCGCCGGATTGATGGGAAGCTGACCCAAGATGTCGAGGCTGTAGCGCTCGGCAACCTCGGGTAGCTTGCTCTTACCAAAGACCTCGATCTTCTTGCCGCAGTCGGGGCACTCGATATAGCTCATGTTCTCGACAATGCCCAGAATGGGGACGTTCATCTTCTCGGCCATGTTGACCGCCTTGGCGACGATCATCGAGACCAGATCCTGCGGACTCGTGACGATGACGATGCCATCGACGGGCAGCGACTGGAAGACGGTGAGGGCGACATCGCCCGTTCCCGGAGGCATGTCGACCAACAGGTAATCGATGGGGCCCCACGAGGTCTCGCTCCAGAACTGCCTGATGGCACCTGCGATAACCGGACCGCGCCAGAGGACAGGGTCGGTTTCGTTTTTGAGCAGCAGGTTAGAGCTCATGACCTTAACGCCGTGCTCGGAGATTTCGGGCAGCATAAGGTTGCCGAGAGCATGGACATGGCGTCCGCTCATGCCGAACATCTTGGGGATGGAGGGGCCGGTGATGTCAGCGTCGAGGACGCCGACCTTATGGCCGTGACGGGCAAGTTCGGTAGCGATGGCGCCGGTGACGAACGACTTGCCGACGCCGCCCTTGCCGGAAAGCACGGCGATAACGCGCTTGACCTCGGACAACGTGTTTTCTTCAAATTCCTGCGGTGCGGTTTGTCCGCCAGCCGCCTGTGCGTGCTCGCAACCCATATCTGACTCCTTTGTATATGTTGGGGCCGAGGCCCCGTGATGTGACACGAGCGTCATTGTACCCTCGTTTGCGAGCGGGAGTCATTTGCGATGCGTTTGGGCCGAGCGTGCTTGCAATACGATGGGCCCAAGCGAATGGGCGGGCTTACTGAACTTTGCTGGCGAACTCGAGGTATTGCATGCGCTGCAGCTTGTCGATCGTCGAGGCGTAGGGGCTGTCCTCCGATTCCAAGTCGTAGCGCAGCCCGTCGGCACCGAGATAGCCGGCGACATTGATGGTCGGCACATCGGACCTTGTTGCAAGCAAGGCCTTCTGGTAATCGGAGAGCGGGGCGCCAATCTTATTTAGGGTTATGGCTGCAATCTCGTTCGCACCGACGGTGTCGTAGACGTTGAGCTCGGTATTGCCGGCGATTTCATAGTTCGCCCAGACAAAATAGGTCGACTGATAAATACGGAAAGCGTGGCTTGCCGTGTCTTCCTGTGGGTACAGCTCGTCGTTGAGAGCCGTTGCGGCGCTCGGCTGATGGTCGCCAAAGAAGACGAGAACGACCGGTCGACCGATATTGCGCAGCTCGTTGATAAAGTACTCAAGGTCTCGGTCGGATGCGTTGATGCAGGTGAGGTAGGTGTTGAGCGCGCTATTGGCACCCTCGCTGGCCCCATCGACCCAATAGTTCGTCAGCTCTTCGGCGGGGACGGTGCCATAGTCGTAGCCGCCATGGTTTTGCATCGTGACATCGAAGATGAACTGCGGGGCGTCGTCGGTCCTCAGCAGGTCGAGTATCTTGTCATAGGTGGCGTAGTCGCATACGCCGGCATGGTAATAGGGCGCACCTTCGAAATCGGCGATCGAAAGAAAGTCTCCAAAGCCCAGCTGCTGGTAGATTTTATCTCGATGGTAGTTGACGGGGTTTTGCGGGTGCATGGCGGTGGCGGTGTATCCAAGCTCTTTAAGGTCCTTTGCCAAGCTGTTGACATCATTCATCTGATATAGCTGATAGGGAATCTTGCCCACTCCGACAAAGGCGGTTGACGCTCCGGTCAAAAACTCAAATTCGGAGTTCGCCGTTCCGCCGCCTGCGACCGAGGCGAGCATAGTGCCGCGCACGAGCGTGTCGGGAAGCGAGTTATAAAACGTAGGGCCGGTATACCCGGCCGCCTGGAGCTGCTCAAAGCACGAAAGGTCGCTAAAGCTTTCGTTCATGACGGCGACGATTGTCGGCTTGATTTCATTGAATTGAGCAACGGCTGCGGCACGCTGCTCGCTCGAGCCATACGTGCTGTCATAGGCGGCGGCAAGCTCCCGCTCAATGTCCTGAGCCTCATCGGACGTATAGCCTTCGGGCTTTTCGATGGGCAGTTCGTTGACCATTTCGGTGAACGAGGTGAGAAAGCCCTGGGACACATACGTCGTAATAGGCTGCCAACGGTCAAATCCAAAGTCGAGTGCCTGTTCCAAGTCGATGCTGGAAAAGCCAGAGAGACCCACGATGGTCACCAGCAGGAAGGCGCAGAGATTGCCGGCAATGACGGGGAAGACGCGAGAGGGCGTACGGAGTTTTCGCGGCCGGATGAGCGAAAGAAGCCCCAAGGAAATTTCCAACAGGGCAAGAGAGGTTACGATTCCGGCGGTAAAGGTGAACTCGTATCCTTCGCTTACCTCCGCCGCGGTGCCCAGGGCCAAAATATCGCTTGGCAGGATGGCTTCACCTTTAAATGTCACGACGAAGTGCTCGGCAATGCCAAGGATGCAGCAGACGATGGGCACAAGGGCCATGACCCCTCCGTGCCGTTGTCCTAGCAAATAAAGGGAGAACAGAGCCGTTGCGAGCAACCCGATGGAAAAACCAAATGAGTTGGCGGGAATGCGATAGAACGTATCGTTGCAGGCGATTTCGAGTGAAACGAACGAGAGCACCGAAACCGCGGCGATGACGAGAACGTCGCGACAGGTGCAAGCAATCGTTCCCGTTACGAAATCGGATTGGTCGATGAATCTCGAAACCAAGGGCTCGACAAGAAGCATGACGGCAGCGGCGCCGAGCGCTGAATAGGAAAGGATCCATAGGGAGCTGTCTTCGTTTACAAGCGCTTGATTCGTAATCCAGGCTGCTACCACACCGAGCGGAATGAGGAGCGTCGCGCACCAAAAGACGCGGGCGATGGGCGGCTTTTCATTTTGCTTGATTGAAAAATATGCGCGCACGACGACGGCGGCTACGATAAGGACGGCGATGAATATGGGCAGATTGGCCATGTCGCTCGAAGTGATTTCAAGGGGGATATCTTCGGTCATGGACGTTCCTCTGGTTCAGCAAATATAAGTTCATTATTAGACTACTGTAACCTTTCCACGGCATTTCGAGAAACAAAGCGCTCGACACGCAAAGCTAAAGGTCTGCGATTCTTGTATTACGAACACCTGTGCGCGTTGAGTGCGCTAAACTCACTGACAGTGTGATTCGATGTATAGGAGGCAAGGAGCTTCCATGTCTGATACTTCTATCGTTATTCGCGGTGCGCGTGAGCACAACTTGCGCAATATCGATGTCTCTATTCCGCGCGACCAGCTCGTGGTCATTACCGGCCTTTCCGGTTCGGGTAAGAGTTCGCTGGCGTTCGATACCATCTATGCCGAGGGCCAGCGTCGCTATGTCGAGAGCCTTTCCAGCTATGCGCGCCAGTTTTTGGGCCAGATGGATAAGCCTGATCTGGATTCGATTGACGGTTTGTCGCCTGCCGTGTCGATCGACCAGAAGACGACGTCCAAGAATCCCCGGTCGACGGTGGGCACCGTAACTGAGATTTATGACTACCTGCGCCTGCTGTTCGCTCGCGTGGGCACGCCGCACTGTCCCGAGTGCGGGCGTGTCATCGAGCGTCAGACGACCGACCAGGTTGCCGATAAGGTGCTGGAGGCGGGGGAGGGCCGTCGCGCGTTTGTGCTGGCGCCGGTGGTTCGTGGACGCAAGGGCGAGTATGCCAAGCTGTTCGAGGATCTGCGTGCGGAGGGCTTTAGCCGCGTGCGCGTCGACGGCGAGGTGCGCTCTCTCGATGATCCCATCGATTTGGACAAAAAGTTCAAGCACGATATCGAGGTCGTGGTCGACCGTATCGTAATTCGAGAGAATTCCCTGGGCCGCATCGCAGAGTCCGTTGAGCAGGCAACGGCGCTGGCGCACGGCAACGTGAACGTGTATATGTTGCCCGACCGCGATGCTCCCGAGGGAACCGAGGGCGAGCTGCTTGAGTATTCGCTGGCACTGGCGTGCCCGGAGCACGGGCATTCCATCGACGACCTGCAGCCGCGCGATTTCTCGTTCAACGCGCCCTATGGCGCATGTCCCGAGTGCGATGGCCTGGGATTTAAGAAGACGGTCGATGCCGAGGCGCTGATCGAAGACCCCTCGAAGTCGATCGCCGACGGGGTCTTTGGCAGCCTGTTTGGCAACTCTAACTACTATCCGCAGATTTTCGCTGCGGTTTGTAAGCACTTCAAGGTGAGCGTCGATACGCCGTGGGAGGATCTGCCTCCGCGGGTGCGTCGCGCGTTTTTAGACGGCATGGGCGACCAGAAGATTTCGGTCGACTATCAAAAGCTCGATGGGCGCCGCAGCCAGTGGGACACCAAGTTCTCGGGCGTGCGCAATATCCTGTACGAGCGCTATACCGAGACGACGAATGAGAACACCAAGGCGCGCTTGGAGAAGTACATCCGCGAGGAGCCGTGCTCGAGTTGCCATGGTGCTCGTCTGCGCCCCGAGATGCTCGCCGTTACCGTAGGCGGTAAGTCCATTTACGAGGTCTGCTGCCTATCGTGCCGCGAGTCGCTCGAGTTTTTTGAGGGCTTGGAGCTTACCGAGCGCCAACAATTTATCGGCGGGCGCATCGTTAAGGAAATCCTGGAGCGCCTGCGCTTTCTGGTCGATGTCGGACTCGACTATCTGACCCTCGACCGTGCCTCGGCGACGCTTTCCGGAGGCGAGGCCCAGCGTATTCGACTGGCAACGCAGATCGGCGCGGGTCTCATGGGCGTGCTCTATATTCTGGACGAGCCCTCGATCGGTCTTCATCAGCGCGACAACGAGCGCCTGATCAAGACGCTTGAGCGCCTACGCGATATCGGCAATACCGTCATCGTCGTCGAGCATGATGAGGATACGATTCGTGCTGCCGACTATGTGATCGACATGGGCCCCGGTGCGGGCGTGAACGGCGGACACGTGGTCGCCGCGGGAACGCCTGCCGATATCATGGCGTGCCCCGATTCGATGACGGGTGCCTACCTGACCGGCAAGCGAATGATTCGGGTTCCCGATGAACGCCGCAAGCCCGGTCGCGGCTGCCTTAAGATCACGGGCGCCCGCGCCAACAACCTCAAAAACGTTACCGCCAAGATCGAGTTTGGTACGCTTACGGTTGTTACCGGCGTGTCGGGATCGGGCAAGAGCTCCCTGGTTACCGACACCATTGCGCCTGCGCTTACGAATGCCATTCACCGTTCGACGCGTCCTGTGGGCCCGTACAAAAAGCTCGAGGGTATCGAGTGCATCGATAAGGTGATCGACATCGACCAGTCGCCGATTGGCCGCACGCCGCGTTCCAACCCTGCTACGTACATTGGCCTGTGGGATGATCTTCGCGCGCTGTTTGCGAGTACGCCGGAGTCGAAGGCGCGTGGCTACTCGCCGGGACGTTTCTCCTTTAACGTGAGCGGAGGTCGCTGCGAAGCATGCAAGGGCGACGGACAAATTAAGATCGAGATGCACTTCCTTCCCGATATCTATGTCCCCTGTGAGGTCTGCGGCGGCAAACGCTATAACCGCGAGACGCTTGAGGTCACCTACCGTGGTAAGACCATCTCGGACGTGCTCGACATGAGCGTCACCGAGGCACTGGCCTTCTTTGGGAATATCCCGCAGATTAAGCGCAAGCTCCAGACGCTGTACGATGTAGGCTTGGGCTACGTGAGCCTGGGCCAGCCCGCCACGACGCTCTCGGGCGGCGAGGCGCAGCGTGTGAAGCTCGCCAAGGAGCTTCATCGACGCCAGACGGGCAAGACGTTCTATATTTTGGACGAGCCGACGACCGGCCTTCATTTTGAGGACGTCCGCCAGCTGCTCGATGTGCTGCAGCGCTTGGTCGATGCGGGCAACACGGTGCTGGTGATTGAACACAACCTTGATGTCATCAAGGTTGCCGACCGCCTGATCGATATGGGCCCCGAGGGCGGTAACGCCGGCGGAACCGTCGTGGTTTCGGGCACACCGGAGCAGGTTGCGGACTGTCCGCAGAGTTATACGGGCAAGTTTTTGGCGCCGTTGCTCAGGCGTGACCGGGAGCGTCAGGCTCAACTTGATGCTCAATAAATAGGCGATTCAGTTTATGGGCGCCATCGACTCCTTGTGATTCGATGGCGCTTGCTGTGTCGAAGTGACGTATGCAGCCGAATTGGACATATACTTAATCCTTGCGTCCGAATGCGAGGGAAAGGATATGCCATGGCAAAGGCTGTAAAGACGCCAAAAACCAATGCGATGCGCGAGCTGGAAAGCGCCGGCATTTCCTATGTTCTACATACGTACGAAGACGATGGTGATGAGTCGGCGGGCCTGGGGGTCGCGATTTCGGAGCAGCTTGGCGAGGAGCCCGGTCAAGGATTTAAGACCTTGGTCTGCGTGACGCCGTCCAACGACCACGTCGTGTGCTGCATCCCTGTTGCCGACGAGCTCGATCTAAAGTCCGCCGCGCGTGCCGCGGGGGAGAAGTCCTTGGCCATGATGCATGTGAAGGATTTGCTTGCGGCGACTGGCTACGTTCGCGGCGGCTGCAGTCCGGTCGGTATGAAAAAACGCTACCGGACGCTCATTGATGAGACATGCGTCCTTTGGGATACCATTTTTATTTCGGGAGGCAAGCGTGGTTATCAGCTCGAGCTTGCACCCGATGATTTAATTGCATTTTGCGGGGCGACAGTTGCCGCGATTACGAGAGAGGACTGAGCGATGCCGCAGGAAGAATTGAAGCGCGGAGCTCATTTTGCAGAAGAATCTGCGCCTCAGACACCCTCATCCGAAGCTTCTTCGTCGCGAGATGACACTGACGACATGGGCTCGTCGGACTACTCCACGGTTGGTCGTTCCGCCGGGCTTATGACCATCCTGACCATCGTGTCTCGCGTCACCGGTTTTATCCGCACGTGGGCAATGGCGGCCGCTATCGGCATGTCGCTACTCTCGTCCTCCTATCAGGTCGCCAACAACCTGCCAAATATGCTCTACGAACTCGTGATGGGCGGCATGCTCGTGACGGCGTTTTTGCCCGTGTACATGGGCGTGAGGCGCGAACAGGGCCGCGAGGCGTCGAACGAGTATGTCGGCAACCTGCTCGGTATCCTACTTTTGCTGTTGGGCGGCATTTCGGTGCTGGGCACCGTGTTCGCCCCGGGCTTTATCTGGACGCAGTCGTTTCTTTCGGGCGATGGCGGTAGCATGGATACCGCAGCGTTCATGTTCCGTTTCTTTGCCATCCAGATTCTGTTTTACGGCTTGGGCTCGGTGTTCTCGGGTGTTCTCAACGCGCACCGCGACTACTTCTGGTCGACGTTTGCCCCGGTCCTTAACAACGTCATCGTCATTGCGAGCTTCATGGGCTTTGCACCCGTGTCCGCGCAATTTGGCGAGCATGTCGGCATCATCTTGATCGCGGCTGGCACGACCCTCGGTGTTTTTGTCCAGATGGCCTGCCAGATTCCCGCGCTTGGCAAGCACGGCGTTCATCCTCATATCCATATTGACTTTAAGGATCCCGCGCTGCGTCAGACGATTGCGCTCGGTATCCCGACGCTGCTTGCCACGGTGTGCATGTTTGTCTCGACCTCCATCACCAATGCCGCTGCGCTGGTGGTTCAACCCGAGACGGGTCCTTCCGTTATTGCCTATGCGCGCCTGTGGTACACGCTGCCCTATGCGCTGATTGCCGCCTCGCTTTCGACGGCACTCTATACCGAGCTCTCTCACGATGCCCAGGAGAAGGATTACGACAGCGTCCGCATGGGCATTTCGCGCGGTGTCGCCCAGATGCTCTTCTTCCTGATTCCGTTTGCGCTGTACCTGATCGTCTTTGCTCGTCCGCTCAACATGATTTACTGCGCTGGCAAGTTCGATGAATCCGGCGTGGCACTGGTATCCGAGTTTCTTATTTATCTGGCGCTCTCCCTGCCGCTCTATGGCGTGGTCGTGCTGATGCAGAAGAGCTTCTCGGCTTTGCTCGACATGAAACCCTATAGCCGCTATTGCCTGTATTCCGCCATCGGTCAGGCCGGCTCGGTGCTGCTGTTTGGCGTGGTGCTGGGCTACGGTATGCCCGCGATCGCACTCTCGTACGTCGTCGACTACGTGATCTTGGTCGGTTGCTCGCTGTGGTGGCTGCGCCGTCGCCTGCATGGCCTTCAGGTCAAGTCTATTCTGCACGGCGGCTTCTTTGGCCTTTTGCTTGGCGGCTTGGGTGCGGCGGCGGGTGCCGGCGTCATGTGGGCGCTCGAGCACTTTGTCGGAGTGCTCGGCGGCTCGATTCTGATTACCTTGGGCTATGTTTGCGTTGCGGGCATCGTCTCGCTCGCCGTCACCTTCGGCTTTGCCATTGCCTTTAAGATGCCCGAGGTCTCGGCCCTTCTTCGCCGCAAGTAGGTGCACGTGGCCGGTCACGACAACATACCAACGCTTGCCGAGCAGGTTTCACGTGTTCCCACGCAACCCGGCTGCTACCTTTGGAAAGATGCCAAGGGAGACGTCATTTATGTGGGCAAGGCGAAAAACCTGCGTGCTCGCATGCGTCAATACGTGACGCTGCAGGATGAGCGTCAGAAGATCCCGCTTATGATGCAGCTGGTGGCGAGCTTTGACTATATCGTCGTAGAAACCGAGCACGAGGCTTTGGTGCTCGAGCGCAATCTGATCGGCCAGTACCATCCGTACTTTAACGTCGACCTCAAGGACGATAAGAGCTACCCCTTTATCGCTATCACCAAAAGCGATTTGTTTCCCGCTATTAAATATACGCGTGAGCGCCATAAGCCCGGCACG
This sequence comes from uncultured Collinsella sp., assembly GCA_934646965.1. Lineage (GTDB taxonomy): Bacteria > Actinomycetota > Coriobacteriia > Coriobacteriales > Coriobacteriaceae > Collinsella. Next base: position 11,027 of record CAKUEZ010000039.1, read on the forward strand.
CGCTATTTTGGTCCCTATACCGACAGCCGCGCGGCGCGTGAGACTATCGATACGCTGCGCAAGGTCATCCCCATTTGTTCGGCATCCTGCGCGGAGTGGCGTCGCTGCCGCCGCATCGTCGAGGCCCATAAGGGCGAAGAAGACATCGTCAATATGATCTGCGCACAAAACGGGCGCCCCTGTTTCGACTACCACGTCGGGCGCGGCCCGGGTGCGTGCGTCGGCGCGATTTCTCCTGCTGACTATGCCAAGAACGTCAAGCGTGTCGAACGCTTTTTGTCGGGCCATCGCAAAGATGTCGTCGACGAGCTTGCGACCGAGATGACGGAGGCTGCCGAGGCGCTCGATTTTGAGCGTGCGGCGCGCGTCAAACGTCGCCTGGATGTCATCAGGGGCCTGGACGACCGTCAGCAGGTTGTCTTCCCATCGAGTGTCGACATCGATGTTGTCGGTTTCTATCGCGAGGAGACCATCTCTGCTGCATGCGTCTTTGTCGTTCGCGAGGGTCGAACAGTTCGAACCTGTGAATTTATCCTCGATAAGGGCATGGATGTCGACGAGGAGGAGCTCCAGTCGGGCTTTCTCAAGCGCTATTACGATGAGACGGCTGATATTCCAGCTGAGGTCAATCTCTCTGTCGAGCTTGAAGACGAAGAGGCGCTGGGGGAATGGCTTGCTGGTAAACGCGAGCGTTCTTGCCGTCTCCATAGGCCGCAGCGTGGCGAAAAGCACCGCCTGCTCGGCATGGCGTCCAAGAATGCGCGCCATGCCCTTATGCGCTACATGATGCGCACGGGCTATGCCGACGACCGCACCAATCAAGCGCTCTTGGAGCTCGAAAGCGCGTTGGCGCTGCCTGCGCCGCCATTGCGCATAGAGTGCTTCGATATTTCAACGCTGCACGGCACCTTTACCGTCGCTTCGATGGTGGTGTTCACCAACGGGCGCGCTGACAAGAGCCAGTACCGTCGCTTTAAAATTCAGGCCGAATTGGACGAGGCAAACGACTTCGTGTCGATGTCTGAGGTTTTGGGACGACGCTATGCTCCCGAGCGCATGGCGGATGAGCGCTTTGGCTCGCGCCCCGATTTGCTCGTTGTTGATGGCGGCAAGCCGCAATTGACCGCCGCAATCAAGCAACTTGAGGCCCTGGGGCTCGATATACCAGTTTGTGGTTTGGCAAAGGCCGATGAGGAGGTTTTCGTGCCCTGGGACGAGACGCCTGTCGTGCTGCCGACCGGTTCCGCTTCGCTTTATCTGATCAAACAGGTGCGCGATGAATCGCACCGTTTTGCGATTACGTTCCATCGCGAGCTGCGCGATAAGGCCATGACGGTCTCGGTGCTCGACGATGTTCCGGGCGTGGGGCCAACCAGAAAACGTGCCATTATGCGCCATTTTGGCTCGATGAAGCGTTTGCGTGCAGCGAGCGAGCAAGAGATTGCGGAAGTTCGCGGCGTTCCCGCCGATGTCGCCAAAGCGGTCCACGAGGCGCTTATTGCGTGGGATGCCGAGCGCGCCGAAGCGTCTGCAAAGCGTTTCGAAAGCTAAACACGCCTCTAAACAACTGGTATACGTGATTGCGCGATTTTCAACCATTTATTTCGCGGCGATTGCCTGCTGGTTTCGGGTTTTATTAACGCTAAAACGTTTGACTGATCCAAGCGAAAAGCCCTGCTATCCTGCGGGTTGACGAAGACTGATATCTCACCTCGCCGATACATACTGCCTTGAGTATCGTTTGTCAATGAATTCGGTGAACGGTAGCAAATACCGTTCAAGCGGATGTATGTATCGGTCGCCGAGCGCGGCACCTCAGTTGGGTTTGTCGGTAGGTAAGGTATATGTCGTCCGCAAGTTGCGCGGGGGCAAGTCTAGGTGCTCCCGGGTAAGATTCTCTATTGATAGGAGAAGACATGGCCATCATCAACAAGGGTATGTCCAGGCGTTCGTTCCTCGGCCTCACCGGCAGCGTCGCTGCTGTCGCCGGCCTTGGTCTCACTGGCTGCGGTGGCAGCTCCAGCGACGAGGGTTCCGCTTCCGGTTCCACCGATTCCGCCAACCGCGGCGGCGGCGTGATTACCGCTGGTTCCGCATACGCTCCGTCCAGCTTCGACCCCGCCAGCACCGGCTCCGCTGTGGGCCTGGGCGCTAACTGGCATGTCATCGAGGGCCTCTACGGCATCGATTACCACGACTACAGCACCTTCAACGAGCTCGCCACTGACGATCCCAAGTCCGTGGACGACACCACCTTCGAGGTCACCATCCGCAAGGGCGCTAAGTTCTCCGACGGCACCGAGGTCACCGCTGATGACGTCGTCGCCTCCTACACCGCTTGCGCTGCTTCTGCCACTTATGCTCCGTTCTTCCAGCCCTTCGAGTCCATCGAGGCCAAGGACGCCAGCACCGTGACGGTCAAGACCAAGGTCCCCAACTTCTCCCTGCTCAAGGATCGTCTGGCAATCGTCCGCGTTACCCCGGCCAGCCAGTCTGAGGAGGATCGCGCCAAGCAGCCGATCGGCTCTGGCCCGTGGATGTACGACTCCATCTCCGACACCGAGATCACCTTGGTTCCCAACCCCGAGTACAACGGTGAGTATGCTGCCGAGGACGAGAAGATCCAGTACAGCATCCTGACTGACCCCACCGCTCGCGTTACCGCCCAGCAGGAGGGCTCCACGCTCGTTATGGAGCTCGTTACCGCTGACGCCGTCGACCAGCTCGAGAGCGCTGGCTGCAAGATCGACAACGTTCAGGGCTTCGGCACCCGCTTCGTTATGTTCAACGTTGCTAAGGAGCCTTGGAACAACGTCAAGGTTCGCCAGGCCGTCATGTACGCGCTCGACACCGAGAAGATGATCAGCAACACCTTCGCCGGCCTTGCCACCGCTGCCAGCTGCTACCTGCCCAAGAGCTTCACCAACTATCATGAGGCTTCCACGGTGTACAAGACCGACGCCAAGAAGGCCAAGAAGCTCATTGAGGAGTCTGGCATCACCCCGGGCGCCATCACCCTGCGCACCACCGACAACGAGCAGATCAAGGGCATGGCCGCTCAGGTCAAGAACGACCTCGACGCACTCGGCTTCGATGTAACCATCCAGACCGACACCTCGGCTGCCACTTACGCTGCCATCGACGGCGGCGAGGCCTACGATATCCTTCTCGCTCCTGGCGATCCGTCCTGCTTCGGCGCCGACCCCGACCTGCTGCTCAACTGGTGGTACGGTGACAACGTCTGGATGCAGACCCGTTGCCCGTGGAAGGAGTCCGCTGAGTGGGAGAAGCTCCACGGCCTCATGGACGAGGCTCTTGCCGCCGAGGGCGACGAGCAGCAGAAGAAGTGGAACGAGTGCTTCGACATCATTGCCGACAACGCCGTTCTGTACCCCGTTGTCCACGTTAAGACCGTCTCCGCTTCCTGGGACGATCCGTCCACTGCGCCCAACGGCGAGGCCCTCGATGGCTTCAAGGGCATCGGCACGACGAGCATGTCCTTCAGGGGCGTCGCGACCGTCAAGGCGTAAGGCTCGCTTGAGTCGTATGCAGGATGTCGGTCGTAAGACAGCGTCCTCATAGTTGAAACAAAGACCCGGGCGACCTCGATGTCGCTCGGGTCTTGTAATGAGTATCCATACTCATATACCAGTTGGTCCTACCGACAAAAGAAAGGGGAGAGAACGTGAACAACTTTCTACGTTTGATTGGAAGGCGTCTCGTGGCGCTGCCGATCATGGCATTGGGCGTCACCGTCCTGGTGTTCTTCCTTATGTCGTTCTCCAAGACCGACCCCGCCTACACGGCGTTGGGTGACGGTGCCTCGCCCGAGGCGGTTGCCGAGTACCATGAGAAGTATGGTCTGGACGACCCCTGGCCCGTGCGCTACGTGCGCTACATGGGCGACCTGATCCATGGCGACATGGGCACTTACGGTGCTGCTCGCAACTCCGTTGCCAAGCGCATCTCCACGGCCCTGCCCGTCACGATGCAGCTGACCTTTATCGGTCTTGCGATCGGCGCAGTCGTCTCGTTTTTGCTCGGCGTCATCGCGGCACTGTATCGTGATAAATGGCCGGACCAAGTGATCCGCGTCTTTTCCATCGCCGGCCTGGCAACCCCGTCGTTCTGGCTTGCCGTTCTGTTGATTCTTCTGTTCTCTTCCTACCTTAAGCTGCTCCCGGCGTCTGGTGCCCTTCCGCACTTCACCACCAACCCGGCTGGTTATATGGCGCGTATGATCATGCCCGCCATCGCCCTGGCATTCCCGCTGACGGGCCAGATGACCCGTATCGTGCGTACCGCCATGGTCGAGGAACTCGACAAGGACTACGTCCGCATGGCCCGCGGCGCCGGCGTTCCCGAGAAGGTTGTCGTCGGTATCAACGTTTTGCGCAACGCGCTGATCACCCCGGTCACCACCCTCGGTCTTAAGATCGGTTACCTTATGGGCGGCGCCGTCGTCATCGAGGTCATCTTCAACCTCCCAGGCATGGGTACTGCGATTTTGCAGGGCGTTCAGGGCAACGAGGCGAACCTGGTTCAGGGCGTCGTTATCGTCGTTGCTCTTGCCTTCATCATCATCAACATCGTGGTTGACATGCTCTACCTGCTCATCAACCCGCGCATCAGGACGGTGTAGATTATGGTAAAGATTCGAGAGAAGCAAACCGAGCAGCTCGAGAAAGCTGCCTCCAAGGGGCTTAAGCTCGGTGGCTGGAAGAAGATGACGCTGTCTTCTAAGATCGCCGCCGTCGTGCTGGTGCTGGTCGCTCTGACCGCAATTCTCGCTCCGATGCTCGCCCCCTATAGCCCGGTCGAGATTTTCACCGCTCGCCAGGCTCCCGGTAACGGATTCATCTTCGGTACTGACGACAAGGGCCGCGACATTCTGTCGCGTATGCTCTACGGCGGCCGTTACTCGCTGATCATCGGCTTTGGCGCTACCGCCATGGCTCTGGTCTGCGGTTCGGTCGTGGGCGCCCTCGCGGCGGTTTCGCGCAAGTCCGTTTCCGAGGCGATTATGCGCATCCTGGACATCATCATGTCCATCCCGGGCATCGCCCTCGCTGCCGTGTTCGTTTCCATCCTGGGCAACTCCGTGCCGTCGATTATCTTCGCCATCGGATTTATGTACACCCCGCAGATCGCCCGTATCGTGCGCGCCAACATCGTGTCCGAGTACGGCGAGGATTATGTTCGCGCGGTCATCGTTTCCGGTGCCAAGGCTCCGTGGATTTTGATCAAGCATGTTCTGCGTAACTGCATCGCCCCGATTATGGTCTTCACCGTCACCCTGGTCGCCGACGCCATCATCTTCGAGGCCTCGCTGACCTTCATCGGCGCCGGTATTCAGGAGCCCACCGCTACCTGGGGCAACATCCTCGCCGACGCCCGCGGCGGCGTGCTTGCCGGCCGTTGGTGGCAGGCGCTGTTCCCGGGCCTGGCCATCATGATCACCTGCCTGGCGCTCAACATCCTCTCCGAGGGCATTACCGACGCCATGGCCGCTGCTCCCTCTGCCGCCCTGGATCCGACCGATTCCTCCAAGCGCCGCGAGGCCGACCTGCTGGTCTCTGACCCCGTTCGCGCCTACAAGGAGCAGGCCCAGTCCCTGTCCGCCCGTCTTGGCGCCCTGCGCGATGTCGAGCTCAAGCGTAATGACCGCCACGTGCCCGATGAGTCCGTTGAGCCGATCCTTTCGGTCCGCGATTTCTGCATCCAGTTTGAGCATCATGGTGACATCAACGTCGTCGACCACGTCAACTTTGATGTCCGTCCTGGCCAGACCATGGGCCTGGTCGGCGAGTCCGGCTGCGGTAAGTCCATCACCACGCTGGCCATCATGGGTCTGACCGACGATGACGAGCACCTTTCCGGTGAGGTTCTCTGGGAGGGCCGCGACCTGCTCAAGATGAGCAAGAAGGAGTGGTTCGGCCTGCGCGGTACCGATATCGCCATGGTCTACCAGGACGCCCTGTCCTCGCTTAACCCCTCCATGCTCATCTCTGCCCAGATGAAGCAGCTCACCAAGCGCGGCGGCACCCGTAGCGCCGAGGAGCTCCTGGAGCTCGTGGGTCTCGACCCCAAGCGCACGCTCGAGAGCTACCCGCACGAGCTTTCCGGTGGCCAGCGTCAGCGTGTTCTGATCGCTATGGCACTCACCCGTGACCCCAAGCTGGTCATCTGCGACGAGCCCACGACCGCTCTGGACGTTACCGTCCAGAAGCAGGTTATCAAGCTGCTCAACGACCTTCAGGCCAAGCTCGGCTTTGCCATGATCTTCGTTTCGCATGACCTGGCGCTGGTCGCCGAGGTCGCCCACAACATCACGGTTATGTACGCCGGTCAGGTTATCGAGCAGGCGCCCACCAAGGAGCTGCTCACCAACCCGATCCACGAGTACACCCGCGGTCTTCTGGGCTCCGTTCTGTCCATCGAAAGCGGTTCGGGCCGCCTGCATCAGGTGCCCGGTGCCGTTCCGAGCCCGCGCGATTTCCCCAAGGGCGATCGCTTTGCGCCCCGCTCGAGCCATCCGCGCATTGGCCTGGACACCCGTCCGGTCTTCAAGCGCGTGCCCGGCACCGAGCACTTCTATTCCGAGCTCCCCGACGAGGTGCTCAAGGCAAATGGTTTGACCCCTCACGCGGAGGTGATGTAGATGAGCGAGACCGCAGTCAACGGCGTCGAGCCGATCATCTTCCTTGATGACGT
>CAKUEZ010000040.1 GCA_934646965.1 uncultured Collinsella sp.
GATGAAGCCGTAGCGCTTGGACATCTCGCCCGTGCCGGCCGAGACCAGGTCGATCGGGCCCCAGGTGGTGTAGCCCAACAGGTCGACGCCGTCCTCAGTCACGGCATCGCGCATCGCGGCGATGTGCTGGCGCAGGTAGTCGATACGATAATCGTCGTTGATGGAGCCGTCCTCCTCGACAACGTCCTTGGCGCCCAGACCGTTCTCGACCACGAACAGCGGCTTCTGATAACGGTCGTACAGGTCGTTGAGGGTGATGCGGAAGCCCAGCGGATCGATGGCCCAGCCCCACTGGCTCTGCTGCAGATAGGGATTCTTGGCACCGGCGAAGGCGTTGCCCTGGGTCTTCTCGACATCGGGGTTATCGGCGCCCGCGGAGCAGCGGGTGCTGTAGTAGCTAAAGCTGATGAAGTCGACGGTGTTGTCGGCCAGGATCTCGCGGTCCTCGTCGGTCATACCCACGTCGATGCCCAGACGCTCAAGCTTCTTGACGGCATAGGCCGGGTAATAGCCGCGGCTCTGGACGTCGACAAAGAAGTAGTTGTCCTGGTTGTCGAGCTGCGCCTGGCGCACATCGCCCGGGCGGCAGCTGTAGGGGTAGTAGGTGCCGGCAGCGAGCATGCAGCCGATCTTGACCTCGGGGTCGATCTCGTGGGCGATCTTGGTGGCCCAAGCGCTGGCGACGAGCTCGTTGTGGGCGGCCAGGTACTCGACAGCCTCCTTATTCTCGCCCTCCTCAAAGACCAGGCCGGCACCCATAAACGGCAGGTGCAGGATCATGTTGATCTCGTTGAAGGTGAGCCAGTACTTCACCAGGCCCTTGTAGCGGGTGAAGATCGTGGTCGCGAGATTCTTATAGAAGTCGATGAGCTTGCGGTTGCGCCAGCCGCCGTACTCCTTGATGAGGTGAATCGGGCAGTCGAAGTGCGTGATGGTCACGAGTGGCTCGATGCCATGCTTCTGGCACTCACGGAACACGTCCTCGTAGAAGGCCAAACCGGCCTCGTTGGGCTCGGTCTCGTCACCATTGGGGAAGATGCGGGTCCAGGCCAGGCTCATGCGGAAGGTCTTAAAGCCCATCTCGGCAAAGAGGGCGATGTCCTCCTTGTAGTGATGGTAGAAATCGATGCCGGTCTGCGCGGGATAGTAATAGCCGTCCTCGAAGTCGAGCATCTTGCGCTGGCCGGAGACCACCGCATAGCGCTCGGAGCCGTGCGGAGCCACATCCACGTTGGCCAGGCCGCGGCCGTCCACGTTGTAGGCGCCCTCGCACTGGTTGGCAGCCGTCGCGCCGCCCCACAGGAAGTCATTACGGAAAGCCATGCATCGATCCTTTCATGCGCTGTTTGTCGTGGCTTCAGTATCCCCGCAAACGGGGCGCCGCTCAACGACAACAGCGCAGGTCGACACTTCTTTTCGCACGCAGGCGGTCGGTAGCCGCCCAAGCCTGACACTTTTTGATACCAAACCACCACAAAGGGGACAGGCACCTTTGTGGTGGTTTGGGGGGGCGGCGATCCCACATAGCCGCCCTCGGCCATCAGGCAATTTGACTGAATAGGAAAAAAAGGAAAAAATAGGAAAAAAAGGAAAGGAGACTCATGACTGAAACCATCTTCTCCCCTTCATTTGGAAATCGCCCGTCCTATCTGGTGGGACGCGGAAGCGTGATTTCGACATTCATCTCCGGCCTTGAGCAGGAGCCGGGCAATCGCGACCGAGCCATGCTCATGCTCGGCCAGCGAGGCAGCGGCAAGACGGTTCTCCTGTGGGAACTCGCCGACCGCGCTCGCAAGCTCGGCTTCGTTGTTGCCACACCCACCGTAGCCTCCGAGGACATGCTTGAACGTATTGTCGAAAAAATTCAAGAGGCAGGCGAACCGTACGCCAACAATCGCCACCTTCCCAAACTTACGGGCGGCAGCTTGAGCGTCTTCGGCTTCTCAGCCGGCCTTGAGTTCACACGCGATGTGCAGGAAACCAAGAGTTTCCAGTTCAAACTCACGCAGCTGGCGCGCAAACTGAGCAAGCAAGGACATGGCATCCTCATCCTTATCGATGAGCTCCAGGCAAACTCGCCCGAGATCAGACAACTCGTCACCGCCTATCAAGAGCTCGTCGGCGAGGGACTCAACGTCGCGCTCGTTATGGCGGGCCTTCCGGGAGCAGTCTCCGCGACACTCAACGACCGCGTACTGACATTTCTCAACCGTGCACGCAAAGTCACGCTCGAGCCGCTTTCAGTCGGAGATGTGGATGCCTACTATCAGCGGGCTTTCGAAGAGCTCGGCCTTGATATCCCAGGCGATCTTCGGCTGGATGCCGCTCGCGCAACCCAGGGCTCGCCCTACATGCTGCAGCTCATCGGCTACAACATCGCCAATCGTTGCCAGGCAGGAGAACGCGTAACACGAGAGCTAGTCGACGGAGCCATTGAGGCGTCAAAAGTCGATTTCGAAAACGATGTGTGCGAGACGACGCTCGCCGCGCTCTCGGACCAAGACGTTGCGTTTCTCGCCGCAATGGCCGACGACGAAGGCGGCGAAGATGCCGTGTCACGCATTTCCGATGTGGCCGAGCGAATGTCGGTCACACCCGACTACGCGCAAAAGTATCGCCGTCGTCTTATCGACGCCGGCGTGATCGAACAGGCCCGCCGCGGGTATGTGCGCTTCGCCGTTCCCTATATGGCTGACTACCTGCGAAGCCAGCTGTAGCTGCAGACAAACCACCGCAAAGGGGACAGGTACCTTTGTGGTGGTTTTTGCTGGCGGTTTGTCTCGATCTGTAACAGTTAGGCCGGCAAGACCGGGCTTGGTGTTACAGATCGAGATTTTCTGGTTGCTTCCTGCAGTTTGTCTAAATCTGTAACAGGTAGAGACGATTTGGCCTGCTAGATGTTACAGATTGAGACAGAAGACTCTAGTCCACGGTGATGTCGAGGTTTTTGCCGGTTAGGCCCACGTAGCCGCCCTCGGCTGCCTTGGGGCTATCGGCGTGGCAGAGGACCCACTTGTCGGCCTTCCAGTAGCAGTAGCTGTCACCGGCGGCGGGCATGTCGGCTGCGGCCTCGGGACGCGGGCCGTTGGTACCGGCGGGCAGCGCAACCATCACCTGGAAGCCGCCGTCGTCGACCATGCACGGCGTGTAGTGGAGCGTCGTGGCGTAGACCTCAACGAGCGTGCCGGCCGGCGCGCGGAATGCCTTGACCTGCGCGGTGTCGAGTTTGCCATCGACGATCTGCTCGCGCTTGGCCAGCAGCAGGATAAAGTCGCGGGCACCCAGGTTGAACTCGCTGGCGCGGTGATACTCCAGGCAGTTGAGCTTCGTGTTGTGGCCGTTGCACCAGCCCAGCTGGAAGGGACGGCCGCCGTACATGAGCAGACCGAGTGTGTCGGCACCTTCGACTTGCTCGAGCTCGGGCGCGGAGGCCACGTACTTGCTGCCCTCGGGAATGGGCGTGGCGGAGAGCGCCTCGACAAGCGGGGCGGTCAGGCTGGAGGGCACGTCGTCCCACACGCGGCCGTAGGACTTGAATTCGGGATCGTTGACAGAGTAGATATGCATGTTCACTCCTGTTCATAATTGTGACTATACGAACATTCTAGAACAAACACGAGCGATTTTGAACGCTCGGCACGAAAAAGCGCCCTCGCAAAGTGCGGAGGCGCTTCCATTGCAATCGTTGATCCTACGAGCAGCCCTATGCCTGCTGATAGTGCAGGTGCGTCTCGTCGATATCGGCCAGGTCGCGGTCGAGGTAGCGGCGCGCGAGCCAGTTGGCCATGGGAAGGTTCTGGTCCAGGTAGTTACCGCACTCCTCGGGAGCGGCGCCGGGGACATCGCCCTCAAAGCCGGCGACGAACTCAAACAGCTCGCGCACGAGCGGCAGGATCTCCTCGCTCGTCACCTCGCCAAACACGACCAGGTAAAAGCCCGTGCGGCAGCCCATGGGGCCAAAGTAGACGATACGGCTCGACCACTCGGCATGATTGCGAAGAAACGTCGCACCCAAGTGCTCGATGGTGTGGCACTCGGCCGTGTTCATGACCGGCTCCTTGTTGGGCGTGGTCAGGCGCAGGTCAAAGGTGGTGACGGCGGTACCGGTCGCTGGGTCGCGGTCGATGCGGCTCACGTACACGCCGGGCTCAAGCAGCAGATGATCGACAGAAAAGCTCGCGATGCGCTCCATGGCAGATCCTCTCGGTAGTCAATTTGAGACGGGACTCTTTTAGCTGGTTGAAATGGTCGCACCAATCATACCAGTCAAAAAAAGCCCCGTCCCAAATTAGCTACCTGGGACGGAGACCAATGATTATTTGATCCCCGTCCCAGAAAAATCATTCTAGGCAGTGTATGCGATTGTTGCCTCGACCGCATGGCGCCAGCCGGCGATCTTTTTGGCTCGCTCGTCGGCAGGCATCGAAGGCTCCACGATGCCGCGGGCGCCGTAGACGTCGACAACGTCGCGCGCGTACATGCCGAGCGCAATGCCGCAGGCCCAAGCCGCGCCCAGACCGCTCATCTCGTCGTTGCTCGCGATGCGGATGGGCGAACCCACCAGGTCGCTCTCAAACTGCATCAGGTACGCATCGCGCGTGGGGCCGCCGTCAACGCGAAGCTCGGCCAGCGCCGCGCCCGAATCCTCGACCATCGCATCGATCACGTCGAATATCTGATAGGCGATCGACTCGTCGGCAGCCTTCACGAACTCCGCGCGGCCCGTGGTGCGCGTCATGCCAAAAACACAGCCCTCGGCGTCGCTTGCCCAGTGCGGCGCGCCCAGGCCGGTAAACGCCGGCACAAAGTAGACGCGGCTCGCCGGGTTGGCGGCATAGCACAGGTCGGTGACTTCCTCGGGGTTGTTGATGAGCTCCAGGTCGTCACGCAGCCACGTCTTGACGGCGCCGGCATAGCTCACGTTGCCCTCGAGCACGTACTCGGTCACGCCGTCCATGCGCCACGCGAGCGAGCTCGAAAGCCCGTGCGAGCTGGCGACAAACTCGTCGCCCACGTTCATCATGACCGAGCTGCCGGTACCATACGTGGCCTTGGCCATGCCTCGGCTGTGGCAGCCCTGCGCAAACAGGGCGGCGTGGCTATCGCCCAGCACGCCGTGAACGGGCACGGGCGCCGGCAAAAAGCCGCCCAGGTCCGTTGTGCCGAACAGGCCATCAGAATCGGTCACCTGCGGCAGGCAGGCCGGATCGATGCCAAAGGCTTGGCACACCGGCTCGCTCCAGCAGCCGCGGCGCAGGTCGAAGAGCTGCGTGCGGCTGGCGTTGGACCAGTCGCAGCGGAACTCGGCGCCGCCCGTGAGCGTCCAGACCACCCAGGCGTCAATCGTGCCCAGGCACAGCTCGCCCGCCGCAGCAGCCTCGGCTGCCGCCGGCACGTTTGCGAGAATCCAAGCCATCTTGCCCGCCGGATAGTAGGGCGAGAGCACCAGGCCCGTCGTGTCGCGCACCAGCTCGGCCACGCCCTCGCGCGCGGCCAGCTCGTCGCACAGCTCGCGGGCGCGGGCGCACTGCCACACCACGGCATCGCACAGCGGCTCGCCCGTCGCGCGGTTCCAGGCAACGGTGGTCTCGCGCTGGTTGGAAATGCCGATGCCGGCGACGTCGGCCGGGTTAATCCCGGTCTCCTCCACCACGGCACGCGCCACAGCCAGCACGTTGGCGGCAATCTCGGCCGGATCATGGCTCACCCAGCCAGCCTCGTTGACGATCTGGCGATGGGCGCGGTCGGCACGATGAATCAGATGGCCGCCCTCGTCCACCAGCAGCGCCTTGGTGCCCTGCGTAGACTGATCGATTCCGATGATGTAGCGGCCCATGGCCACCCCTTTCAAAATGAATGTGACAAAGGGACGGTCCCTTTGTCACATTCCAATTACTCTGCGGGCAGGAAGTCCTTAACCGTCTTGGCAATGCCTTCGCCGGTGAGGCCGTAGTATGCGAAGACCTCGGGCGAGGTGCCGGTGATGACCGGCGCGTCGGGCAGGCTCAGGCACTTGACCGGACGCGGGCAATGCTCACCCACGACCTGCGCGACCATAGAACCAAGGCCACCGAAGGGGCTATGCTCCTCGACGGTCACGACAGCGCGCGTAGCACCGGCGGCCTCGATCACGGCCTCGGCGTCGAGTGGCTTGACGCAGTACATGTCAAGCACCGTTGCCGAGATGCCCTGCTCGGCCAGCAGGTCGGCGGCGTCCACGGCGTGGCGGACCATCTCACCGGTGGCGACGAGCGTCACATCGGTGCCGCGACGCACCCAGGTGGCACGGTCCATCTGGAACGGGCATTCGTCCTCGGTGTACACGTCCTCGACCGGGTTGCGGCCCACGCGGATGTAGGCCGGCTTGTTGTCGGCGACCAGGGCGCGCACGAGCTCGGCGGTCTGGAAGCGGTCGCTCGGCAGATACACGCGCATGTTGGGGATCGCGCTCATGGCGGCGATGTCCTGCGCGGAGTGGTGGCTCATGCCAAGAGCGCCGTAAGAAACGCCGCCCGAGATGCCGATGAGCTTGACGTTGGTGTTGGAGTACGAAACGTCCACCTTGCACTGCTCATACGAACGCGTGGTCACAAAGGACGCGGGCGAGGCAGCCCAGGCCTTCTTGCCGCACGAAGCCATGCCGGCAGCGATGCTCACCAGGTCCTGCTCGGCAATGCCGACCTCGATGGACTGCTGGGGATACTGGTCGAAGAACGGCGTGAGCGACGCGGAGCCACGGGAGTCGGAGCACAGGACAACGATGTCCTTGTCGGTTGCGGCGGCCTCGAGCAGCGTGTCGCAGATAACCTTGCGGTTGGCGATCTTGTTAGCCATTGATGGCCTCCTTGTGGGCAGCGAAATCGGCGATGATCTGGGCATATTCCTCGTCGTTGGGCAGGTGGTGATGCCAGCTGGCCTTGTCCTCCATAACCGGCGAGCCATAGCCCTTAACGGTGTTGAGGATGATGACCGTGGGCTTACCCTTGGTCTCGGCGGCAAGCGTCAGCGCGGCGTCGATGGCCTGGACGTCGTTACCCGGAATGGACAGCACGTTCCAACCGAAGGCGGCCCAGCGCTCCTCCTGCGAATCCTGCTTCATGACGTCCTCGGTGCTGCCGCTGATCTGCAGGCGGTTGCGGTCCACGAGCGCGCACAGGTTATCGAGCTGGTAGTTGCCGCCGCTCATGGCGCCCTCCCAGACCGAGCCCTCGGCAAGCTCGCCGTCGCCCATGATGGTGTAGACGCGGTAGTCGCGACCGTCCATCTTGCCGGCGAGCGCCATTCCCACCGCCACGGGCAGGCCGTGACCGAGCGAACCCGAGTTCATCTCGATGCCCTTGAGCTTGTTGTTGGGGTGGCCGATATAGGGGCTGCCGAACTTGGAGAAACGCGCCTTGACGTCGTCGAGATCCAGATAGCCCTCGTGGCACAGCACCGCGTAGTAGGCCTCCATGGCGTGGCCCTTGGAGAGCACGAAGCGATCGCGGTTGGGATCGTCGACGGTCTCGGGCGAAATGTTCAAGTGGTTGGCGTAGAGGGTCATGAGCGCGTCGATGACCGACATGTCGCCGCCGATGTGGCCGCCGGCGCCGGCCATGATGATGTCGACGCAATCGCGGCGAAGGTCCCAACGCAGGGACTCAAGCTCTTCAATCGTTGCCATTTCTACTCTCCTCGCAGGTAGGCTTTGACGTCTTCTTCGATGGGATCATATAGGTCGGGGGCGATGCCGATGTACTTGCATGCCTCGTAGAGCACCGGCACCACGTTGGCGTGGATGGCCACGCAGTGGTGGATGTAGGGGCCCTCGACGATCTTGGCCTCGAGGCGCTTGAGGTTCTCGACCTCGACCCACAGGTAGGTGCCCATACCGGCCGGGCCGTCGATGCCGCGGGCGTTGCCCAGCAGCAGCGAGTACTCGCCGTTGTCGCCGTCAAAGCGGGCAAGGGTAAGATCGCCGTGCTTGGCCTCGGCCGTCAGCGCGCCGGGGTGGTCGAATGCCAGCGGGTAGGTGAGCTTGGGCTTGACGGCCGCGCAGCTGCAGGGCCAGGGGCCGCAGTGCTGCAGCAGCTCGCCGTTCTCGTTGTCGGGGTGGCGCACCGTCCAGTCGGCGAACATGCCACGGTGGCGGCCCAGGTCGGCGGCCTCGACCATCAGCGCGGTGATGGCGCCGTGGATATCGGTCTCGCACACGACGGGGATACCCATCTCGTTGAGGATGGCGTTGGCGGCGCAGGGCATAATGCCCAGCTCGTCCTGCAGGGCGTTCCAGCACTGGATAGCGCCGGCGTTGCAGCCGTACTTCTCCACCAGGCGCTTCATGGCGATGGCGAGCCCTGCGACCGCGGGGACCTTGTCCTCGGGGATGCAGATCTCAAAGCTGTCGGCAATGTGGGCGAGCATGGCGGCCATGGCCTGCTCGTCGGCCTGGGCGTCGCGCACGGCCTGGACAAGCTCGGTCATGGGGATGGGCGAAAGCTGGATGTTGAACTTCTCGAGCAGCTCGCCCTCGTTGCACATGGTCGACCAGAAGTCGAACGGACGGGTGGCCATCTGCAGGATGCGGGTGTGCTTGAAGGTCTTAACGACGTTGCACACGGCCAGGAAGTCCCAGACGCCGCGCTCAAACTCGGGGTCGGTCAGACGGCAGTTGGTCATGTAGGTGAAGGGAACTTGGAAGCGGCGCAGGACCTTACCAGTGGCGAACAGGCCGCACTGGCTGTCGCGCAGGCGGGTGCCGTCGGGCTCGGGGCGCTCGTCGCGCGGGCCCCACAGCAGCACGGGCAGGCCGAGCTCGCGGGCAAGGCGGGCGCAGACGTACTCGGTGCCAAAGTTGGCGTGACAGAGCATGATGCCGTCGACGCCCTCGGCGCGGAACTTCTTGACGATGGGCTCGATATGGCTGTCGTCGAACAGCAGGCCCTCGTCGTTGATGTCGTCGATATCGACGATGTCGACGCCGATCTCGCGCAGGCGGTCAGCCGTCAGACCGCGATACTTGATCGCGTCCGGCGCGCTAAAGATACTGCGGCGCGTGGGCACAAAACCGAGCTTGATCTTATCCATGTACGTCCTCCCCTAGTCACATGTTCAGTAAACAGACGCATGTTTCGTTTTGTTCTGTTTACTAAATGTTTTACTCTTCTGTTTAGAAGTTTAACGCGAAATACCCGTAAACGGTAGAGAAATCAGCCTAAACGGTATGTAAACAATCTGAACATACAAGGGGAACAAAAAAGAGGGCCCCGAAGGACCCTCTATCTGTGACGTTCTGTGTGTCCACCCGCGGCGCGGGCGCATCTAACGCGAGTAGGCGGCGCTTTCGCCTAGAGCTCGCGCACGCTCTGGCGCTCGACAAAGTAGGTCGAGACGGCCGTCTTGCAGGTGTAGCTCTTGGGGTTGCGGATGTTGCCCACCAGGCGGCGCACCGCGATCTCGCCCACCTCGTGCTTGGGAACATGCACCGTGGTGAGCGGCGGATTGGAGAAGGCGCCCACGGACAGGTCGTCGAAGCCGATCATCGACACGTCGTCGGGAACGCGCACGCCGTGCTCGTTGAGGGCACGCATGGCGCCAACGGCGAGCACGTCATTCTCAGCAAAAAAGGCCGTCGGCAGGTCGTCGCGCGAGACGGTATCGAGCCAGGCGCCCATGTCGTGATAGGCGCCCTCGAGCGTGGTGCCCAGCGTGATGTGCCATGCCGGGTTGGGCTCGAGGCCCGCGTCCTCAAGCGCCTGACGGTAGCCACGCTCGCGATCCTTAAAGTTGCGAATACGCAGGTCGCCGGCAAGATAGCCGATCTGCTTGTGGCCCTTTTCGATAAGATGGTCCACCGCGCGCAGCACCGAGTCGGTGTTGGCGATGACCACGGCATCGAAGTACTGGCGGTCGCTCCAGCCGTCGAGCACGATCAGGTGGGCGGCAGCGTTGGCGAACAGGGCGTAGTCCTCCTCGCCCAGCTCGGTACCCATGAGCACAATGGCAGCCGACGGATCGGCGATGAGGCCCTCGACCTGCGGACGCACGGCGTCCAGGTCGCTAAAGTCGAGCGAAACAAAGCTCGTGCTCATACCGTGGCGGCGCGCCTGGCGTTCCACACCCTCGATCACCGCGGGGTGGAAGGTGCTCTCGTCCAGGATGGCGCCCGTCTTGCGCGCGAGCACAAACTGGATGCTCTCGAGCTGCGTCGACTGCTGGTAGCCAAGTGACTGCGCGCACTCCAGGATAATCTTGGCGGTCTCCTCGCTCACGCTGCGCTTGCGGTTGAGCGCGTTGGACACGGTCGCGGGCGAAAAACCGGTGATGCGGCTGATCTCGCGGACGCTTGCTTTGGCCATCGTTTCCCCCTAGCAACGGTCGCGGCTGAGCTCGACGGCTCGGCAACTAAACGACCGCAAATTCAATCTAAACAGAATAGTAAATGTTTATTAGCTAGTTTAGCCTGTTGTCAAGCAAAGTGACGCAACTATTCCCCCAACGGATGCATTTACTCGGTAGCTAATTTGGGACGGGGCGCAGGAAGCACTTAGCCCAAGACGTGGGCCATGCGGGTTTTGAACTCGGCGAGAAAGCGCGGGGCGTCTACGGTTAGCGCCACGAGCGCGCTCTTGTCGGGGTCGGCCACGCGGCGCTCATCGCAGATAGTGCGGCCGCGATACTCGCCGAGCAGGTCCACGCGCAGGTTGCAGCCAAGTGCGCCCACGAGCGTGGGATCAATCGCCACGGCAACGGCCAACGGGTCGTGCAGCGCGCAGCCGCCCAGGTAGGGCGCGTTCATCTCGTATGAGCCGATGTAGTGCTCGACCATGCCTGCAAACGCGCAGCCCGCCATGGTGCCCGAACCCGTCCAGCCAGCGATATCGCGGCGTGTGAGCACCACGCGATGCGTCACGTCCAGACCGACCATGGTGAGCTTGCGGCCCGAGCGCAGCACGGCGTCGGCGGCCTCGGGATCGCTTGCCATGTTGGCCTCGGCGCCCGCGCTCACGTTGCCGGGCACGGTAAGGGCGCCGCCCATCATGACCACGCGGCCGATGGACATCATCGCCGCCGCATCGCGCTCCAAGGCAAGCGCCAAGTTTGAGAGCGGGCCGGTCGCCACGTAGACCAGATCGGGTCCATAGGTGCGTGCGGCATCGATCAGATAATCGACCGCCGCGTTACCATCGGCCGATGTCGCCCCCACCGGCTCGTAGGGCGATGCAGGCACGCTCGCGCCGCCAATGCCGTTTTTACCATGGATGAGCGTGGTGGACGCCGGCGGCGTATAGGGCTCGTTCGCCTTAATGGGACGATCGGCGCCCAGGTACACCGGCACCTCGGGACGGCCCAACAGGTCAAGCACCGCCAGACAGTTATGCGCCGACTGCTCGACGCGCACGTTGCCAAAGCACGTGGTAATACCGACGAGCTCCACCTCGGGGCTCGCGATGGCGTAGGCGAGCGCCATGGCGTCGTCCACACCCATATCCAGATCAAGGATCAGCTTCTTGGTTGCCATTGTTCTACTCCGCTTCTCCGTCTAAACCGTCTAAACCAAACTTATGTTCAACTTCGGCGCGCGCGGGAATCGATTGCTGAGCACCCAGGCGCGACACCGTCACTGCCGAGGCGCGAGCGCCCGCGGCCATGCACTCAAAGAGAGGCAAGCCCTGCAGCCGAGCCGCCGCAAGTGCGCCGATAAACGTATCGCCCGCAGCCGTCGTGTCGACCACCTCGCTGGAGAGCGCCGGCATGCGTAACAGCCCTCCGTCATCGCCGAGCGTAACCGACCCGGATCCGCCCAGCGTGATGACCGCGGCACCGGCACCCTTGGCGAGCAAAGCCCCAAGCGCAGCGACGCAGCTCGCGTCATCCGTGGGCAAGATGCCCGTCAGCGCCTGGCACTCGGTCTCGTTGGGACAAACCAAGTCGACCGCAGGCCACGCGCCCGCCGGCAAGTCGCAGGCAGGAGCCGGGTTAAAGATCGTATAGAACCCCAGCCTGTGGGCGCAAGAGAGCGCCGCAGCCGTGGCCATCAGGTCGCATTCGCCCTGGGCGATAAAGACGCCGCCGGCCGCCGGGGCGAGGTCGCAGATATTGGCGTCGAGCTCATCGGCCACCAGATAGCGCAGCGCGCAGGCAACGTCCTCGCCCGAAAGCGCATGGTTGGCGCCCGGCGATAACACGATGCGGTTGTCGCTCTCGCAACGAATGATGGTCGCGGTGCCCGTCTCCACGTCGTCGCGGTGTGCCACGAACTCAACGCCCACGCCGGCATCTTGAAGTCCCGCCACCAGTGCGTCGCCAAAGGCATCGCGCCCGACGGCGCCGATCATGCACGTGCGCGCGCTCATGCGCGCGGCGGCTACGGCCTGGTTGGCGCCCTTGCCGCCGGCGTTGGTGATAAAACCGCTTCCGCCGACGGTCTCGCCCGCACGCGGCATGCGCTCACACGCCACCGAAAGGTCCATGTTCATGCTGCCGAACACCGCAACGATGCCGCGATCTGCCATGGAAACCTCCTCATCCGCGGGCTTTATGCCCACCGTCGGCCGTCAATCGTATGCTTTCGCACCTCTATAACTTTAGTTCACTTTGATGTGAACGCGCGCTTGAGGTTGCGCCAGCAGCAAGCATTCACAGGAGCAGGCAGCTACAATGAATACGTGCTGATTATTCTCGTCATTGGATGATGTTTTATGGAACAATTCCCGCAATCGAGCTCACGCGGCCGACGCCGCACGGGCAACGAACCGGCGCCGCACGAACGTCCGCGGGCCGAGCGCCGCACCGGCGGCTCGCGACGCGCCCCGAGCCCTCATCGTGCGCCCGCCAACAAAGCGGACCATGCCAGCGCCGCCACCGCAGACCAGACGCCCGCTCGTCCCAAATCCCGCTACATTCCCGCCCTCGACGGCCTGCGCACGCTCGCCGTTGTCGCGGTGGTGCTCTATCACCTCAACCTCACATGGGCTCAGGGCGGCTTGCTCGGCGTCACGATCTTCTTTGTGCTTTCGGGATATCTGATTACGCGCCTGCTGCTCAACGAAGTCGCCAAGACCGGACGCATCGACCTCAAGAGCTTCTGGATTCGCCGCATCCGCCGCCTGTTCCCCGCCGTAGTGACCGTCGTGGTGGTGACCTGCGCGCTGTGCACGATCTTTAACCACGTGATGCTCACCAAGATGCGTCCCGACATCCTGCCGTCGCTGCTGTTCTTCAACAACTGGTGGCAGATTGCGCAGGACGTCTCGTACTTCAACGCCTTGGGCGATCCCTCGCCGCTCACGCACTTTTGGTCGCTCGCCATCGAGGAGCAGTTCTACCTGATTTGGCCGCCGCTGCTCCTTGCCATGGTATCCATGCATATGAGCAAGCCCAGCACGCGTCGCGTGGTCCTGGGCCTGGCTGCTGTTTCCGCCATCGCCATGATGGTGCTCTACAACCCTGCCGCCGACCCCAGCCGCGTGTACTACGGCACCGACACTCGCGTATTCTCGCTGCTGCTGGGCGCTTGGATGGCCTTTATCCCCGACCGCGACTTGGCGCCTGTGCGCCTCGCCCATCGCCTGGGGCTCGACCGCCTGGCCAGCGCGGCCAAGGGCGGCAAGAACGCCAAGAACGAGCATGACGCGACGGCCGATGACGCAACCGAGGCCGCATCGGCTCAGCCGAGTGCGCTCGTGCGCTTTTGGTCCTCGCCCGCATCCATCGATGTGCTAGGCATCGTGGGCCTGGTTGGCCTTGCCGCCATGGTCGCGCTCACCAACGGCTACACGGCGTTCCAGTATCGCGGCGGCACGCTGCTGTGCTCCATCCTCACGCTCATGGTCATCGCGGCCTGCGTGCAGCCCCAGGGAATAGTGGCCCGCGCGCTATCCGCCGAGCCGCTCGTATGGGTTGGCAAGCGCTCCTACAGCATCTACCTGTGGCACTATCCGCTGTTGCTGCTCATGAACCCGGTCGCCAACATCAACGACACGCCCTGGTGGCAGTACATTTTGCAGGTACTGCTGGTGGTAGCCGTCGCCGAATGTTCCTATCGCTTTATCGAGACGCCGTTTAGGAAGGGCGCCTTTGGGCGCACTGTCTCCGAGTTCCGCGATGGCGCCACCACGCCTGCCAACTGGGTGCGCGCGCATATTCCTGCGTGTGCCACTTGCGGCATCGTGCTTGTCATCGCGCTGGGCGGTCTGGTCTTTGTGCCGGAAACCTCCGCGCTCAGCGGCGAAGGCGCCGAAGTCCTCAACAAGGAAGCTAAAAACGCCGCGCCCACGGACCAACAGGCAGCCGACGACACCGACAAGGACAACGATGGCTTCCCCGATGGCTCCTACGACCTGCTCATGATCGGTGACTCCGTGTCGCTACGCGCCGTGGATTCCTTTGACGGCGTGTTCCCGCACAGTCATATCGATGCCGAAAAGGGTCGCCAATTCGATGCGGGCCGCGCGACATTTGAGGGCTATATCCAACAGAACCTTGCCGGCAAAATCGTGGTCTTTGCCCTGGGCACCAACGGCTTGGTGACCGATGACCAGATCGATGCCATCATGGCCGATGCGGGAGACAAGCGCATTGTCTTGTTTGTGAACACGCGCAGCCCGCAGCCGTGGGTGGGATCGACCAACCAGGCCATCGCCAATGCTGCCACGCGCTACAAGAATGTGCGCGTTATCGACTGGTACGGATACAGCGCCAACCGCAACGATCTGTTCGATGGCGACGGCACGCACCTATCGACCACCGGCGTGACCGAGTATCTCAACCTGATCCACGATGCCGTTAAGAAGGATCTGCCCGTGCATCCCGAGGACCACGTCAATGATCCGCAGCCGGCAGCCGTCAAATCTGCCGCCGACGCCCTGGTCAACGCCCTCGCCTACAAGCCGCACAAGTTGGGCGCCGACAAGTAACCTGCAGCGCAAACTTCCCGCATCCGGAGGGGGTGTCTGCCGTGGCAGACACCCCCTCCGGCAGCTAGGGCGTTCCTTATGTGCCGGCGCCTAGGGACACTCCCGACGCGGGCAGTGAAGTCCCCCGTGGACGAATTCCAAGGGCCCCGCCGCTCCAAGCATCGTTTCCGCGCCTTACGCCCGCCCCAAACGATCAAAACTCGACCCTCTCGGCGCAAACCCAAGGGGCGGTGGGCAAAAAAGGCAAATATGAGTACTGTTACCTTTTTAGTAGCAGGCAAAATTGCCCAAAATGATGCCCATACGGCCTCCATGACCCCTCAAGTTGACCAGAATGACCGGCTTAGGGCTTGGAGCCTCTAATTTTAATGAACATGTTTTTAGATATGTTCATTATCTTCTTGGTCGTAAATGCTATCAGCCAGGCAACAGTACTCATATTTGGCAATTTTTGCCCACCGGTATATAACTGACCCCCTAAAGCAGGCAAAAAGCAGGCCGCAGCCCATGGCCGCGACCTGCTCGAAGCCCCAAAAGGGACATTAAGCGCCGTAGCCCATCGCTTGCAGCACAAACATGACGACCGTCAGCACTGTGATCACACCGATGGTCGCCCACGTGAGCACGTTCCAGACGCGCCCGTTGCGGTTGCCGCCCATAATGTGGCGATCGGCGGCGATAACCACCTGGAACACTAGGACCACAGGCAGCAACACGCCGTTGATGACCTGCGAGGTCATCATAATCTGGAACAGATCGACGCCGGGCATAAGCACCAACACGGCCGAGATACCGATGATTGCCGTAATGATACCGCGGTAGACTGGAGCCTCGTCCCAGCTGCGGTCGGCGCCGCGCTCCCAGCCAAATGCCTCGCAGATAGCGCTCGACGTAACGCCTGGCAGCACACAGGCGGCCAAGAAGCTCGCCGCGACCAGACCCGAGGCGAACAGCACCGTCGACCACTGGCCGGCGATGGGCTCCAGCGCGCGGGCCGCATCGGCAGCGTCACTGATCTGAATGCCCGCCGGGAACAACACCGTACCGGTCGTGATGATAATAAAGCCGGCGATGATGTCGGCGGCAATCGAGCCGCTCACGGTGTCGATGCGCTGCAGCACGATGTCATCCTCGCCCGCATTCTTGTCGACCACGTTGTTCTGTGCCAAGAAGATCATCCATGGCGCGATGGTAGTACCGATCGTTGCGACCACGAGCGATACGTAGCTGGGGTCATTCTGAATGTTAGGCACGACCAGGTCGACCGCGACCTCACCCCAGTTGGGACCCGCCATAAACGCCGCAACGACATAGGTCACGAACACGCAGCTCACCAGCAGCAGAATCTTCTCAATGCGCTGGAAGCTACCCGACATGGTAAGCATCCACACGAGCAGCGCCACCAGCGGCACCGAGATGCTCGCCGGCACGCCAAACAGGGCAAGGCCGCTCGCGATACCTGCAAACTCCGAGATGGTCACCGCCGTGTTGGCAATCAGCAACGCCGCCATGGCCAGCACGCTCCTGCGCACGCCAAAGCGCTCGCGAATCAGCGAAGCCAGGCCCTTGCCCGTCACGCACCCGCAACGCGCCGCAGTCTCCTGCGTCACGATAAGCAGCACGGTCATGACGGGAAGCATCCAGAGCATCTTGTAGCCATAGCTGGCGCCCGCGCTGGAATACGTGGCGATACCGCCGGCGTCATTGCCCGAAAGCGCCGCCAGCAGACCGGGACCCATAGCGCCAAAAATGGCCGCGATGGTCAGCTTTTGCTTGGTGCTCGGCTTTTGCTTCGTGTTTTGCACGCGACCACCTAACCCATGACCGACATGGTAAGCAGCACTGCGGCAACGCAGTACGCCACGCACGAGATCATGACGGCAATGACGTTCATGGCGGTACCCGACGTATTGAGGTCGTGCTCATCGCGCCAGAACAGCACCATCAGATAAATCACGGCACTCATGTTGCTAACCAGGCAGATGATGGCCGCAATGTTAAAGCATCCGGTAAAGAGCAGCTCCTCGAACATGGGGGCATCGGGGAACGCGGCGGTGCGCACCAGCTGAGCGCACAGGTAGGTCACGAGCGAAAGGATCAGACCCATGCCCGTGCTCTGGAAGAAGAATCCCAGGTACGGTTTGGGCTCGTCGTCGTGGCCGTCATACTCGAGGAAGTAGTTCTTGACGAACGACACCATGCGCGAGGCGGCCAGCAACACGAGCGGCATGGCACACATGGGAAACACCACCAGATGTGCGGAGCCCAGCGCCGTCCCCAGCACCGTTGCCATGATGCACGAGGCGATGCCCCACACGACAACCCAGTACTGGCGATGCACAAACCAGCTGAGCACGTTCGTCGAGTCGTCCGACGCACTGTCGCCCGAGCCGATGCCGGCGATCTGCAGGTCCTCCTGATGCTCCTCGGCGATAACATCCATGGCGTCGTCGAAGGTCACGATGCCCAAAATGTGACGGTTCTCGTCGCAGACGGGGATGGCGACCAGGTCGTACTTGGTCATCTCGTCCGTCACGTCTTCCTGGTCATCATCGGGCGACGCATAAACCAGGTCGCGATAGGCCAGCTGACCCAGCGTGGCATCGCGGTCGGCTACGATCAGCGTGCGCAGCGAAAGCACACCGGTCAGCATGCCGCTCGGATCCTCGGTATAGACGTAGT
>CAKUEZ010000041.1 GCA_934646965.1 uncultured Collinsella sp.
GCGCCTTTAGACGCGAGCCCGGGGCCCGTGGGTTATACCCTAAGAGCAAACCACCCTTTTTAAGGGTGGTTCTGATTTTAATAGGACATTGATCCCATCGGTCTTTCATCTCAGGTCACATCGCCTCAATCTGTGGCAAAGCACAACTGATATATATGTTCAAACAAGGCGTTTGTTGCGCAACACCTGTTTAATGGGGCAGGGGGTTAGGTTATACTAAGTTTCACTGTAGGCCGTTTTTGATGCAATCGACTTCAGGCGCGGCATCCAGTGGGCACCCGATTTGCTATTCGGTTGTCCTGGCGATCGTTTGGCGTCTCGGCGTAAGCTCGGCCCCGGAGCCCGTTCGAGCTGTTCCTATTCCTTGAAAGGGGAAAAATGGACATATCGAGAAAGACTGACTATGCCCTTCGCATGCTTGCGATGCTTGCCGAGGAGCCGGAGCGGCTGCTTTCTGTTCGCACTGCCGCCGAAGAGGTCAACGTGCCCTATTCGTTTGCGCGTTCGATCCAGCATGGTTTGGTCCAGGCAGGTATCGTTGAGAGCCTGCGCGGCGTCCATGGCGGCATGCGTCTCAAGGTCAGCCCGGACGATGTCACCATTCGCCAGGTTGTCGAGGCCGTTCAGGGCCCCATGGTTATGAATGATTGCACCGCACCCGATGGCGACTGTGCGCGCATGGGCACGTGCTGCTATCATCCCCTGTGGGCCGGAGCTCAAGCGCTGATGCGCGATTATCTCGATTCCGTTTCGCTGGGCGATATCGTCGCGTACCGTCAGTTCCCGGCCGTTGATCCCAAATTCGCCGACCGCGATGCGTTTCCCGAGTACGCCTCCTGCGCGTGCACTTGCCGGGAGGAATAGCGCCGCATAAGGAGCATAGATATGATTCAGGACCCCTTTCGTTCGATGATTCGTTCGGAAGGGGTCCTGCGTTATCGCGACCTTCCGTGGCGACGCACGCGCGATCCGTACATTATTTGGCTTTCCGAGGTCATGCTCCAGCAGACACAGGTGCCGCGCGTGGAGACGCGCATGCCGGCATGGCTCGACCGCTTTCCGACTGTGCAGGCGCTTAGCACAGCGGCGCCCTCGGATGTTTTGGACGCCTGGCAGGGCATGGGCTACAACCGACGCGCTCTAGCGCTCCACAGGGCCGCACGGCAGGTTGTAGAGGACTGGGGCGGGGAGTTTCCACGCGAGACGCGCGATTTGGTTTCCCTGCCCGGTATTGGGCCGGCGACGGCGCAGGGCATCCGATCGTTCGCGTTCGATCTTCCGGGCGTATATCTGGAGACCAACGTGCGCACGGTCTTTCTGCATCATTTCTTTCCCGATGTGCCGGCTGTTCCCGATCGCGAGCTGGTGCCACTGATTCAGGCGGCTTGTCCGGCTGCCCCCGGTGCAGCGGCGGACGAGGTCGCTCCCTTTGCCGTGCCCCAAGACGATGCCGATACACCGCGCGCGTGGTATTACGCGCTGCTGGATTACGGCGCGTATCTAAAAAAGACGCTGCCCAATCCGTCCAGGCGCTCGGCGGGCTATAGCCGTCAGTCCAAGTTTGAGGGCTCGCGCCGCCAAAAGCGCGCCCATATCGTGCGTATGCTGCTGGCTGCGCGTGATGGACAGCCGGCGGGTATTACGCTCGCCGATGCCGTGGCAGGCGTCAACGAGATGGAAACGGCGGCGGGCCGCGTGCCGGTTGAGCGCGATGTGATTGCAAGCATTTTGGCCGATCTGGAACGTGAGGGCTTTTGCCGCGCTGAGGGCGACCGTTGGCTGAGCGTGTAGCCTGCTCGAATCTGGAAAACAGGATTGTAAGGTTTAGATTCTCGGCATGAGGGCATCTTAGATATAGGGTCGTCCGAAGCCTACGGACGGCACGTATCGAAGGGAAGTACACCTATGGACTTTGAGAACTCCCAAACCAAGAAGAACCTCGAGGCCGCCTTTGCCGGCGAGTCGCAGGCGCACACCAAGTATCGCTACTACGCATCCAAGGCCAAGAAGGATGGCTACGTTCAGATTTCGAATATCTTTGCCGAGACGGCGGGCAACGAGTCCGAGCACGCCAAGCTGTGGTTTAAGTATCTGCACGACGGCGCTGTTCCCGGCACCCTGGACAACCTGCGCGATGCCGCCGCGGGTGAGAACTACGAGTGGACCACGATGTACGACGAGTTCGCCAAGACCGCCGAGGAGGAGGGCTTTGCCGAGATCGCCGAGAAGTTCCGCGGCGTCGGCGCTGTCGAGAAGGCGCACGAGGAGCGTTACAACAAGCTTGTCGAGCGCATTGAGTCGGGCGAGGTGTTTGAGCGCGAGGGCGTAAAGGTGTGGAAGTGCCTGAACTGCGGGCACCTGCATGTGGGTGCCGAGGCGCCCGAGGTGTGCCCGGTGTGCAACCACCCCAAGGCGTACTTTGAGGAGCAGGTGGTGAACTACTAGCGCGTGCGCTGGCTGCTGCGGAGCGCAGGGCGGGGAAATACCTTTCCCTCTCGCTCACGGCTCCGCAGGGTCGCGCGAGGCAAAGGTATTTCCCCGCCCTGCGCTCCGGCATCGGGTCGCTGCGTGCTCGAAACAGAAAAGCTGATATTAAAGTTTGTGTGCCGCCCCTTTTGGGGCGGCACGTTTTGTGTGGGGCGCGGTTGGACGGTGCCGTTCATAGGTGGGGTACACTGGGTAGCGACGAGTTGGTTTATTTCCACTTGTGGGGTGTTTTTTTATGGGTAAGAAGTCTCGGGCTCGGGTGGCTGCTGTGGGGGCTCGTCGTGATCCTCATCGCGTGGTTGATGAGAGCGGTAAGGCTGCGCGTGCCGATAAGGAGAAGAAGGTTGGTGGGCATGCTCATCCTGAGTGGGCGCCTCATTTGAATTCGGCTAGTGAGGATTTGACTGCCAAGTTGTTTACTCTGGCCGAGGTAATTTTGGGCGTGGTGCCCCTTGTGGTTATCGGTTTGTTCTTGGCTTCGAAGGATGCCGCGAGTGTTGATAAGCTCACCGAGATCTTTTCTCAGGATCCGTCGATGGTGGTCACGTTTATTTCTGCGTGTCTGCAGCCGTTTGTGGCGTACATGCTGTACATGATTTATCGCAAATACTGCGAGGGCGATGCGGGCTTTGCCGCCGGAAACCTGATTGGCCTCTTGTGCTCCGAGATTTTGCTGCTCAATATTCCGGGCGTCATCGGTATGGGCATCTTGCTGTGGCGTGTTTGGCGCAACGTTGCTCCGCACTTTGAGAGCTGGCTGTTTGAGCGCCGTGTTGCGGGCGTGCTGGCCGACATTGCCGGTTCGCTCGTGATCCTGGCCCTGGCGTTCATGTGTGCCACCGCCGCCCGAGGCCTTGCGGGCATGTAGTTTGCCTTCGCCGCTCCGGGCGTCAGACCCACGGCGTATGCCTTTCCCTCTCGCTCACGGCTCCGCAGAGTCGCGCGAGGCAAAGGCATGCGCCGCGGGTCTGACGGCGCGGGCTTGCCAATAGCTTTGACTAATAGATTGGTTTGTGTGCCGCCCCTTTGGGACGGCACGTTTTTTGTGGGGTCCCGGTCTTCACAATTTTCGTCAAGCTTTTGGTTAGATTTTGGTCAGTTGGCGCGATGGAGGAGGGGCAAAAGATCGTAATCGAAAAAAGCTCAGAGAAAGTGCTGGTAGGGGAGTTGTTGAGCTTTTTGACAGCTTTTTGGCAAAAGAAACTTTGTAGCTATTGATGGCGATTGCGTTGTCGTGCGCATGGCGGTGCGGGATGCTGGTCGCAAGCGTCAAATGCTCCGATTGAGGAGGCCGGCATGGATCTGTTTCTCGAGACTCCGCAGCAACAAGCTGAGCGTATGCTGCGTCAGCAACAACGACTCATGGAGATGCAAATGCAAGGGGTGACCGCCCAGCCTGTAGCTCAAAATGCCGCACCTGAGATAGCGTCTGCACCGGCGTCCGAAACGTATTCCGTGCAGCAGGATTCGTATGCGCAGGAGCTCGCGTTCGACAAACGCCGTGCGCGTCACCGCCGCATGGGTCAGTGCTTGCGTACGCTGGCGATGATCGTGCTCATCCCGTTAGGACTTGCGGTAATCTTCTTGGTCTCGTATGCGCTTACCTGCATCCTCAACGGCGCTTCTCCCAACGAAGTACTCCAGCACCTGTCAGCCCTCGGCCAGCGCCTAGGCGACGTCATAACAACCATTCGCACCGGCTGGGAGAGCTAGCATCCCCCATAGGTCGTCTTAGATTTAAAGGGTCGCAGCCTCAAACAGAATCCTTCCCTCTGGGGGTCTAGTCGTGTCACTTAATAGTATTATTGAAGATGAATAATAATAGGGGAGGTGCGCGGTTGAATCTGACTTTTGAGGGGTTCTTGAAAGGTTATTGCCGGGAGCTGTCCGGACAGCAGTCGCTGAGTTTTAGGAAACTCGTAAAACAGGCAATGACGGTTGAGCCGCGTGTGGCAGAGCCGCTGTTTTTGCTTGCTTTGGCGCAGGGTAAGGCCGACTACGTTTTGGGTTTATCCGAGGGCTCGTGGATGGAAGAGGGCTATCGAGGCGTTTTGTCTCTGTACGGCCAAACGGGTAGCTTGGCTTCTCTATGCGCCGAGGATAAGCTCCCCAATCGCTATGCCAACGTTTGGCGTGCGTATCGAGGTGTAAAGGAAAAGCCGGCGGCCGATAGAAGGGTTAACGCCCTGATGAGAAAGAGAACGCTGGAAGCGCTGAAGGAATCGGGTGTAACGCGCTATGGTCTCTGCCGTGCCCTGCACCTGAATAAAGGAAACGTATACGCATACTTGGCCGGCGACGACTCAAAGGTAAGCAGAGAGACGGCGCGTCGCATTATGGAATATGCGGAAGAGAAGGGCGCGGGAGAGCGGGACGAGCGCCCTGCGCGTGTGGCGGGGTAAGATTGATCGCGGTTTTGATTGATGGTCGATTGAGTTTGTTGGGCGGAATGTATGTCTGCTATTGATGTTGCGCTTGTTGTGATCGCCTTGGTGGCGGTTGGGATCGCCGTGGCCTGCGCGCTGCAGCTTAAGAGCCTGCGCGCCGAGCTGCGGGAACGCAGTGGCAGCGGTGCGGAGACGCTGGCGGCGCTCGAGCAGGCCAATAACGCGCTCGATGCCCTCAACGTCGCGCTGGCCGAAACCCGCCGCACGGCAAATGCCATCGCGCAGCAGCAGACGACCGACGCCGCCGTGGAGCAGCAGCGCTACCTGACCATTGCGCGCGAGTTCTCGCAGGCGGGCGACCGCATGGACGATCTGCGCCGCGAGACGGCCCAGCAGCTCGGCGCCAACCGCGAGGGCATCGAGCATCGTCTGGACAAGGTGCGCGAGACGGTCGATGCCCAGCTGGGCGCCATCCGCAAGGACAACAACGTGCAGCTCGACCAGATGCGTGCGACGGTGGACGAGAAGCTCTCCCGCACGCTCAACGATCGCCTGTCCGCATCGTTTAAGCAGGTGAGCGACCAGCTCGAGGCCGTGTACAAGGGTCTGGGCGACATGCAGTCCATCGCCATCGGCGTGGGCGACCTTAAGCGCGTGCTGGGCAATGTGAAGGCGCGCGGCATTTTGGGCGAGGTACAGTTGGGCGCGATCCTGGCAGACATCCTCACGCCCGACCAGTACCTGGAAAACGTCGCCACCAAGCCCGGCGCCTCGGAGCGCGTGGAGTTTGCCGTCAAGCTGCCGGTGGACGAGGGCGACCCCGTGCTGCTGCCGATTGACTCCAAATTCCCAGGCGATGCGTACGAGCATCTGCTCGACGCGCAGGAGTCGGGCGACGCCGACGCCGTGGCCGCCGCGCGCAAGACGCTCGACACCATGGTCAAGCGCGAGGCCAAGGACATCTGCGAAAAATACCTAAGCGTTCCGGCGACGACCAACTTTGGCATCATGTTCGTGCCGTTTGAGGGCCTGTACGCCGAGGTCGTCAGTCGTCCCGGGCTTATCGAGATTCTGGGCCGCGACTATCACGTCAACGTGGCCGGTCCCAGCACCATGGCCGCCATTCTCAACAGCCTGCAGATGAGCTATCAGACGTTTAAGCTGCAAAAACGCACCGATGACGTGCTGCGTGTACTCTCTGCCGTCAAGGCCGAGCTGCCGCGCTATCAGGCGGCACTGCGCCGTGCCCAGCAGCAGATCGAGACCGCGGGCAAAACGGTCGAGGGCATCATCACCACGCGCACTAACGTTATGGAGCGCAAGCTCAAGGGCATCGATGCGCTGGAGGACGCCGGGGAAGCCGACGAAATCCTGGGACTCACATCTGCAGGTTTGCTCGCAAGCCAAGAAGACGAGGACTAGCTACAACGAACGACGGGGTGCCAGTACGGACGCGGGCGCTCCGCCGCATTTCGTATCGCACTTGCCTGGAGCATGCTCCAATGTGCAACAATGGCGTTTCGTCCTGCCAGATGCGAAAGGAAGCCCATGTCTCAGAGAAGCACCAGCCCGCTTAAGCGCTCGACCGTGCGCCGCACGCTGCGGCGGTTTTGGGATGTCACGCGCACGCAGCCGCTGATCGTCTTTCTCTCGGTATTCTCGTCGGCGGGCTACATCTTTTTGCTCACCTTTGCCAACACCTATGTGATGGCCCTCATCGTCGACCGCGTCCAGGCCGGTCCCGTGGCGGGCGACCAGGTGTTTGAGGTCTTCGGCCCCTACATCCTGGCGCTCGTGCTCGTTAACCTGGTGGGCCAGATTCTCTCCAAGCTACAGGACTACACCGTCTATAAGCTCGAGATCGCGGGCAACTATCACCTGGCGCGCCTGTGTTTTGACACGCTCTCCAACCAATCCATGACATTCCACACCAGCCGCTTTGGCGGATCGCTGGTGAGCCAAACGAGCCGTTTTATGAGCGGCTACACGGGTTTGGTCGACGTGACGGTGTATTCGCTTATTCCCACCATCACTTCGGTCATCTGCACGGTGGCAGCACTCGCCCCGGTGGTGCCGACGTTTACCGTGATTTTGGTGGGCATCATGGTCGTCTACATTGCGTTTGTCTGGCTTATGTACAAGCGCATCATGCCGCTTTCGGCCGCGACGTCTGCCGCACAAAACAAGCTCTCGGGCGTGCTCTCCGACGCGGTCACGAACATCCTTGCCGTCAAGACCTGCGGGCGCGAGGACTTTGAGCGCGACCTGTTCGACACCGCCGACCGTGCCGCGCGCGATGCCGAGACGGTTTCGATGCACGCCATGATGCAGCGTAACTTTACGACTTCGGGCCTTATCGTCATCACCATGGCTGTGGTGAGCGTGTTTGTGGCGGGCGGCAACGCGTGGTTTGGCATCTCGGCCGGCTCGCTCGTCATGATTTTTACCTACACATATAACCTCACCATGCGCCTGAACTACGTGAGCTCCATGATGCAGCGCATTAACCGCGCGCTGGGCGACGCGGCCGAGATGACGCGCGTGCTGGACGAGCCGCGCTTGGTGGCAGACGACGAGGACGCCCCCGAGCTCAAGGTGACCGAGGGCGCAATCGATTTTGAGCACTTGAGCTTTGCGTACCGTGATGCCGCGGCGGGCGAGAGCGTGTTCGATGACCTGACGCTTCATGTGGCGGCGGGCCAGCGCGTGGGCCTGGTGGGCAAATCGGGCTCGGGCAAGACGACGCTCACCAAGCTGTTGCTGCGCTTGGACGATGTGCAGGGCGGCCGCGTGCTCGTGGACGGTCAGGATGTTTCGCGCTGCACGCAGCAGAGCCTGCGCCGCCAGGTTGCCTACGTGCCGCAGGAGGCGCTGCTGTTCCACCGCTCCATTCGCGAGAACATCGCCTACGGTCGCCCCGATGCCACTGACGAGCAGATTCGCGAGGCTGCTCGCCTGGCCAATGCCCTGGAGTTTATCGACCGCTTGCCCCGTGGCTTTGACACCATGGTGGGCGAGCGCGGCGTCAAGCTCTCGGGCGGCCAGCGTCAGCGCGTGGCCATCGCCCGCGCCATCCTCACCGACGCGCCGATTCTGGTGCTCGACGAGGCGACCTCTGCCCTCGACAGCGAGTCTGAGGCGCTGGTGCAGGAAGCGCTCGAAAATCTGATGCGTGGGCGCACTTCCATCGTGGTCGCGCACCGCCTGTCCACCGTGGCGGCGCTCGATCGCATCGTGGTGTTGGCGGACGGCGAGATCGTCGAGGACGGCACGCATGCGCAGCTCGTCGAGGCGGGTGGCGAGTATGCGAGCCTGTGGAGCCGCCAGACCGGCGCATTCTTGGAGGCGTAAACGCCCCGGACGTGGGACAATCGTGTCCATGAGTTTGTTGTGCCGTTGAGCCGAGGAGTCGTTATGCCACGCGAGACCAATGCCGCCAAGCGCGAGCGCGCCATCGAGGTGTGCGAGCGCCTTAACCGCCGCTATGGCCCGGTCGAGTGCTTTTTGGACCACGAGGATCCTTTCCGCCTGCTGATTGCCGTGCTGCTCTCGGCGCAAACGACCGATGCGCAGGTCAACAAGGTGACGCCACGGCTGTTTGCCCAGTGGCCCACGCCCGAGGCCATGGCCGGGGCGAGCGTGGCCGATGTGGCAGACACGATTAAGTCACTCGGCTTCTATAAGAGCAAGGCCAAGCACGCTGTGGAGGCGGCGCAGATGATCGTCGCCGACTACGGCGGCGAGGTGCCGGCGGACATGAAGGAGCTCGTCAAGCTGCCGGGCGTAGGGCGCAAGACGGCAAACATCGTGCTCAACGTGGGGTACGGCATCGTGGAAGGCATCGCGGTGGATACACACGTCAACCGCATTGCGCACCGTTTAATGTTGAGCCCCAAGACGCACGCCAAGGAGCCGCTCAAGACCGAGCAGGACCTGCTCAAGATTTTGCCGCACGAGTATTGGGGGTCGGTCAACCATCAGTGGATCACCTTTGGCCGTGAGATCTGTGACGCTCGCAAGCCTAAGTGCGACGAATGCCCGCTGGCGGATTTGTGCCCCAGTGTGAGTGCGATGGGGTAGGGGCCCGACGCGTTTGGTCGGCACTCGAAGACGGCGGCCAATGTTGCGCAACACATTTGGGCTGCGAAGGCTCAATATGATGGCGATAGATGCTGTTTGTTGTGAGGGGATGCCCGAATATGTTTTGCACCAAGTGTGGTTCCGAGATGCCCGATGGAACTGAATTTTGCACGAACTGCGGGGCGCGCATGGGCGCCGCTTCTCCGGCGGCCGCGCCTGCCGAACCTGCGCCGATGCCGGCGGCAGGGATGCCTCCCGTGCAAAATCCCGTGCAGAAAAAATCGCATAAGCGCGCCGTGATTATCGGCGTGTGCGTGGCGGGCGTGCTTGTGGCCGGTGGCGCTGCGCTGGCGCTGACCGGTGTGTTGGGTCCGCTTGGGCAGGGTAACTCGTCGCAGATTACGGTGCTGGGGTCCGACGAGGGCTCGGCCGAGCACAAGGACAAGGGAAGTGCCAAGGAGAAGCCTGCCGACGACGAGGATGAGGCAGAAGAGCCCGAGGAGACCGGCAGTAGCGTAAAGGTCGACCTCAACGACCAGGCAACCTATGCCGCGGCGAATCTGTTCCTGTCAAACTTTACGGAGGAGGACTTTGGCTACAACAAGAATGACCCGAGTTCGTTATTTGACGTAACGGATGGCTTGTCTGCAGAAGAACAGCGCGACATGACGTTTTTCATCTTTAACCATTTTCTTGACAACGGCTCAAAGCGCGTAGAGCTGGAGGACAACAACGTCGGCGGAAAAAGCTATAGGTTCAAAATCGCAACCGACGCCGTACATGGCGAAATGAATCGTCTTTTTGGAATGACGCTTTCCGATGACGAAATGCAGTTTGATGACAATGAGGGAAAGTACGACGAAGTTATTCAGGCGCTTGGGACGAGGGCTACGGTCCAAGACGGATACCTGTATTTCAACGAAGAACACGGGGTTGCTAAAATAGCCGTTCCGGCAATCGTTACAGCGGCGGAGGACCTTGGAAACAACACGTACCGCCTGACATTTGAGGCCTATGTTGCGCAGAGCTATAACGGTGGCCCATCCCCGCTGGTCTCGGATGTCCCCGAGAGCGTTTACGGGCTGCCTGCCGATCAGCTGAAGGCGACGATTGGAGTTGACTCTACGTCTGCGATGTTCGGAACTGCCGTGGTAAAGGTCGCCGCCGGTGACGGTGCACCTTCCTTTGCCCTGCAAAGCATCAATTACGACTGACTTTCGGAATAAGAATCTGTACCCACAGCGCCAGGTGGCTTGCCCGTCTGGCGTTTTTGTTGCGGGGCTTGGTATGCGCTTGAGCTGGAGTATATGTTGCCTCATGCCGCCTCGTGCAAAATGTGTTGCTAATTTAGAAGCCTATTCAAGCGCTCCGAAGTCGTGGCGCGCTGGCGTAGCATGAGCAAAAAATCAAGCAATGGAGGGTAACGTGACAACATCGAAGACGCGGGAGCTCGAGGACGACTTTGAGCACATCGTACGCACGCGCGAAGGCGACCTACCTGGTCGTCGCAAAGGCGACGAGTACTTGTCTCAAACCCATGCGCTCTACCATGGAGATCCTGCGCCCTGGGCTTTGACGCCAAAGATATTCGATAAGGATATGACGGCGCTTCTTAAGGAGGCAGCCGAGCGCATGTACGGCATTATGGACAAGGTGACGCGGGCGTTTTGTTCCGATGCCTCCGTGCGTGCGTGGTTTCGCATGAATCCGACTTTTGCTAACCTGTGCGCTATGGACGCCGGCTATGATTGCCAGATTCCCCTTGCGCGCGTTGATATCTTTCTTGACGAGGGTGCCGGTTCGTATACGTTTTGCGAGCTCAATACCGATGGCAGTGCTGGAATGGTAGTGACCGATGCGGTCTGTCAGGCAGTGCGAATGACGCCTTCCTTTGAGGAGTTTGCATCCGACCACCCCGGCTTTCGGCAGTACGATTTGTGCGGTAGCTGGATAGATGCATTGTTTGAGACCTATGCAGAGTGGGAGCTGGCCCATCCTCGCCGCACCGAGGATAGTGCACGATCGGATGACAGGGCCCGCGTTGACGAGGGGCTCTATGCACCGCAATCAAAGATATATCCCGCTTCGGTGGCAATCGTCGACTATTCGGAAAGCATTGACTTGGAAGATGCAGCTCATTTTGTCGACCTTATGAGGCGGCGGGGCGTAGTCGCACGCTTTGCGGATATGCGCGACCTGCGGATTGGCGAAGGCGAGGGCGGTGCTAGGCGCCTGTGCGATGCCGCTGGTCCTATTGATTGCGTTTGGCGGCGCGCGGTGACCGGCGAGCTGTGGGATAAGCCGTGCGACGGACGCTCGGCCTTAATCGAGGCTGCCCAAGAAGGGCTTGCATGCATCGTCGGTGGTTTTAGAACGTGGCCGTGTGCGACTAAGACCGTATTTGCGTTTCTGTGGTCTCGGGCCGGTCAGTCCTTGTTGAGCCCGGAGGAGCAATCGTTTGTACGGGAGCATGTGCCCTATACCGAGATTTTGGACGAAAGCACCCAGTTGTCGAGATTTGCCGAAAAGGACCGATGGATCGTCAAGCCGTGCGGCGGCTACAATGCGGTTGGCGTTGTCGCCGGTTTGGATGTCACGGAACAGGAATGGTCCCAGGTGCTTGCTCGCGCTGCGGCCGCTGGGGCGATTGTGCAGGAGTATGCTCAGCAGTACCAGACTCCTTGCTTGCGCGGAACGCTTGTCGATGGTCCACATCGAGGAGAGGCACCCAAAGGGCTTGTGGATGATCTTGGCTTTGCGCCCGCGTCTAATATGGAAGGCCTGTACCTGTATCGCGGCCGTTTTGCGGGCGTGTACACGCGCGTCGGTTTTGCCAACACCATAGGCGAGTGGACGAGCCGCTTGAACGTTGCGAGCTTTTTTGAGGAATAGCCGCTTCTAGGGGCATCTTCCGTGGTTGCGGCGTTCGATGTGGCGGGGAGATTTTGGCGAAGCCGGTGAGTCCAGTTCTATCTGGCGTTTTTGTTGCGGGGCTGGGCGTGCGCTTGAGCTGGAGTCCTCTCCATGCGCTACCATGACAGGCAACGAATTTGACGAACGACCCGCCGAGCTTGCCCCGGCGGGCTTTTGGCGTTGCGATGCCGGAGGAACAGCATGCTCATTCACCGTATAGCCGCGCAGCTCTACACTGCCGAGTCGCTGCAGACCGTCGAGGCCGGACTCGATGCCGGCGAGGACGTGACGCTTGCCGTGTCGCAGTCGGGTCGCACGCTTATGGCGGCCGCCCAGTTTGCGCGCCGTCCGCGCCCCACGGTCTACATCGTGAGCGGCGAGGACGCGGCAGATCGTGCCGCGCGCAGCCTTGCCGCCTACGTAGGCCTGGCGCACGTGTGTCGCTTCCCCGAGCGCAAGGACTATCCGTGGCGTGAGCAGGCGCCCGACGACGCCGTAGTGGCTCAGCGCTGCGAGGCACTGGGGCGCATCGTGCGCGGCGACAACTGCATCATGGTCGCCTCGGCCCGCGCGCTGCTGCGCTGCGTGCCGCCGGTCGAGAGCCACTATTGGGAGTCCACTACTTTTGCGGTGGGTGAGGAGATTCCCTTTGACGAGGTGCCGCAGCGTCTGGTGGGCATGGGCTACACCAATGCTGGCGCCGCGGACGCACCCGGCTTGTTCCGCGTGCACGGCGATACCGTCGAGGTGTTTCCCGCGCAGGAAAAGGCGCCCGTGCGCATTGAGTTCTTTGGCGACGAGATCGACCGCATCCGCCGTATGGTGAGCTCCACGGGCCAGACCATCGGCAACGAGGACAGTATCGAGATCTTTCCCTGCCGCGAGCTGGCGCTCACCGACGAGGCCGTCCACAACATGCATGTGGCGCTCTACCGCGCCAGTCAGGACGACAGCAAGCTGGCGGCGCTGCTCGAGATGGTGGACGCACGCATTGTCACGCCCGAGCTCGACCGCTTTTTGCCGGTGATGTATGGCCAGACCGTGAGCCCGCTGTCGCATGTGAGCGGCAAGGCGCTTGTGGTGCTGTCCGAGCCGCGCTCGCTGTTCGACGACTGCCTGCGCGCCTACGAGGACATCGAGGCCCGCGCAAACGAGGCGGGGGTCGATCGCCTGGACGGTCTGTACGTGCGCGCCCAGCAGCTCGACTTTGGTTCCCAACAGCGCCTGAACTACGTGAGCCTCATCCGTGCCGGCGGCGCGGTGACGGCCGAGCTCAAGATTGAGCAGCCGGCCATCGCGGGTTCGGACAATCGCTTTATGACGCGCATCCAGGAGGTCGTGGGCAAGCGTTATGCCTGCGTCTTCGCCATTCCCGACCGCGGCGCACGCGAGTCGATGGAGCTTACCTTTGGCGACGAGGGCATTACCTTTGAGGAATCGCTGACCGCGGCGCCCGAAAACGCGGGCCTTATCGGCGACCGTGTGCGCGTGGCGGCGGCGGATTCTGCCGATCGCGCCGCACGTCAGGAGGCCCACGCCTCGATTCGCGAGCGCAAGGCCGATGCGCTCAACGCCCGCTCTCTGGAGGCCGGCGCTGCTCAGGCTGCCGCCGGCGCCGCCGTGCCCACTATCTCGCGCGGACGCGTGACCTTTGTGGACGCCGCCCTGCCACAGGGCGTGGTGGTGCCCGACGCCAATCTGGCCGTGTTCTCGATTGCCGACCTCAACGCTCGCATGGACGCCAACCGCGCGCGTAGCCGCCGCAAGGTGGACATCACACAGATCACCTTCCCGTTTAAGCCGGGCGACTACGTGGTGCACGCTACCCACGGCATCGCGCTCTTTAGCGAGATCGCGCGCCAGGAAGTGGGTGGCAAGGAGCGCGACTACTTTTTGCTGGAATACGCCGACGGCGACAAGCTCTACGTGCCGCTCGAGCAGGTCGACCGCATCACACGTTACGTCGGTCCCGACGGCGACAAACCGCGCCTCACTAGGCTCAACACCGCCGACTGGACGCGTGCCACCAACAAGGCGCGCAAGAACGCCAAAAAGCTGGCGTTTGACCTGGTCGATCTGTATACGCGCCGCTCGTCGATCGCCGGCATCGCCTGCCCGCCCGACACGCCCGAGCAGATCGAGATGGAGGAGAGCTTCCCCTACGACGAGACGCGCGACCAGCTGGAGGCCATCGCCGACATTAAGGCCGACATGGAGGCGCCCAAGCCCATGGACCGCCTGCTATGCGGCGACGTGGGCTTCGGCAAGACCGAGGTCGCCCTGCGCGCGGCGTTTAAGTGCGTGGACTCTGGCCGCCAGGTCATGGTGCTCTGCCCCACGACCATTCTGGCCCAGCAGCACTATGAGACGTTCTTTGAGCGCTTTGCCCCGTTTGGCTTGGAGGTCGAGGTGCTCAGCCGCTTCCGTACCCCGGCACAGCAAAAGCGCGCGCTCAAGGCGTTTGGCGAGGGCACGATTGACGTGCTCATCGGCACGCACCGTCTGCTTTCGGCCGACGTGAACCCCAAGAACCTGGGCCTGGTGATCATCGACGAGGAGCAGCGCTTTGGCGTGCAGCACAAGGAGCAGCTCAAGAACCTGCGCGAGCAGATCGACGTGCTCACGCTTTCGGCAACGCCCATTCCGCGAACCATGCAGATGGCCACGAGCGGCGTGCGCGACATGAGCCTGATCACCACGCCGCCGACCGGGCGCCGTCCCGTGATCGTGCACGTGGGGGAGTACGACCCCGACGTGGTGAGCGCGGCGATTCGCCTGGAGGTGGGACGCGGCGGCCAGGTGTACTACGTGTCCAACCGCGTTAAGACCATCGACGATGCCGTGGCGCGCGTGCACGAAGCCGCGCCCGAGGCGCGCGTGGGCGTGGCGCACGGCAAGATGAGCCCGCGCGAGGTCGAGGACGTGATGATCGAGTTCGCGACCAAGAAGATCGACGTGCTCATCGCCACGACCATCGTGGAGAGCGGCATCGACAACGCGACCGCCAACACGCTCATCATCGAGGATTCGCAGCGCCTGGGTCTGGCACAGCTCTACCAGCTCAAGGGCCGTGTGGGCCGCTCGGCCACGCAGGCATACGCGTACTTTATGTTCCCCGGCGAGCTGCCGCTGACCGAGGAGGCCACGGCGCGCCTGACCGCGCTTTCTGAGTTCCAGGACCTGGGCAGCGGTATGCGTATCGCCATGCGTGACCTGGAGATTCGCGGCGCCGGCTCGCTTATGGGCGCCGAGCAGCACGGCAATCTGTCGAGCGTGGGCTTTGACCTGTTTACACAGATGCTGGGACAGGCCGTGGCCGAGGCACGCGGCGACGACGACGCCGGCGTGGAGGCGGCGAGCGTGGGCATCAACCTGCCGGCCGACTACTTCCTGTCCGAGGAGTACCTGCCAGCGGTGGACCAGCGCGTGCTCGTGTATCGAAAGCTTGCGGCGGCGGAGGACCTGGAGAGCATCGACGAGGTGCAGGAGGAAACCGAGGCCGCGCACGGCGAGTTGCCGCTGGCGGGGCTCAACCTGTTCAATCGCGCGCGTATTCGCATTCGCGGTGAGCGCCTGGGGCTCGAGAGCGTCACGCTCAGCGGTGGGCGCATTACCTTCCTGGGTGTCGACGTGCCCAAGAAGGTGGCCTTTGAGCTCAAGAATCGCTACGGCGCAGTGAACTTCCCCAAGAGCCGCAAGCTGTCGGTTCCCTACAAGGCGGGCGCCGGTGCGGGCAGCGGCCTGGGCCGCGGTCTCGACGCCAACGACGGCACCGGCCCGGTGGCAGCCGCGCTCATGCTGCTGCAACAGCTAGGCGCGAGTGATGATGACTAACAAGTAAGTGGCGTGGTGGGACAAGGTTCCACCACGTCGCTGGTTGATTCTCCACCCGACCGAAAGGAAGCCATGTTCGGGTACATCTATAAGAAAGATGCCTCTGCCATTGCGGCCATCCTGGCTCTCTGCCTGCTCATCGGCACGTTTTTCGATTACCAAATCTCGAGTGCGCTGTTCAACTCGTCCAGCCTGTTCGGTCGCTTTGTCGAGGCCGCCGGCGAGCTGCCGTTTGAGCTGACGGCGAGCATCGCGGGCGTTATGCTCGTGCGTGCGGCGCGCCCCGATTCCAGGAGGAGCAAATGGCTCGCCGTGCTCGGCATTCTCGTTAATGTTGGCCTGGCCGGCTACGAGATCATTTCGTCCCTGCGGGTTGGCGGCAAGCTCGTTGCGGTCCAGCTGGTGTTGACGTTTGTGCTGGTTATCGCTGCCAATCTCATCGTCTATCGCCTTACGCGCAAAACCTCGCCCGATGAGCTCACACGCTGGGCGCTGATGGTGCTCGCCGTTTGGGTTGCCCAGGCCATTATACTCAACGTGATCGTCAAGCCGCTATGGTCGCGCCCGCGCATGCGCGTGATCGAGGTCACGCCGGGGCTCAATTTTCAGCCGTGGTGGGTGATCGGCAACCCCGACAAGTGGAGCTATATTGCGGCCGGCGTGATCAAGGACGGCTTTAAGTCGTTTGC
>CAKUEZ010000042.1 GCA_934646965.1 uncultured Collinsella sp.
CGCCCGGCACGCAAACGAAAACGGCTCTGGTCCCCATAAGAAACCAAAGCCGTTAAAACAATCATATGGAGCGGGCGACGGGAATCGAACCCGCGTCATCAGCTTGGAAGGCTGGGGTTCTACCATTGAACTACGCCCGCAAGATATGGTCGGGACGACAGGATTTGAACCTGCGACATCCTGCTCCCAAAGCAGGCGCGCTACCAAACTGCGCCACGTCCCGAAGGTGTTGAGCAGCTAAGGTCTAAACCTTGCGTGTCCCAAAGCGAAGGAAATTATAGGGGAGACTCCCCGCCTGTGCAAGCGCAGAAACCCTAGCTCCTCGAATGTGCGACAAACCGACTATGAACCAGGCCGATTACAAACGCCACCACGGCAACCGGCGCCCAGGCGGCGCCAATATCCGCCAGCGGCAAAGCATCGAACGGCAGCCACGTACCCGCAAAGAACGCATCACGGATCGAAGTGATCACGCTCTGGACCGCGACAACGCCGCCAACCCAAATCCACACCTGCGGATGCGCGTCACAAAAGCCGTGCACCAGACCCATAAGCACCAGCACGATGGCGACGGGATACAAGGCGTTGAGCATGGGCACCGAGAACATAAGGATCATGTCAAGACCCACGTTGGAAAGCACGCACGAAAACGCTGCGAACACAAAGGCAAGAATCGCGAAGGGGCGACGCACGGCCTCCTCGGAAGCCTCCGCTCCCCCTTCGACCACATAGGTCTCGCAGAAGTAACGCGAGCAGCAGCTGATGAGGCCAATGCACACGTTCATGCAGGCGAGGAAGAAGATCGCGAAGACCACGACCGTGCCGGCCAGCCCAAAGTGCATGGAGGCCGAGCGAGCGAGGATGGCAGCACCGTTGGTAGCGTCGGGCATCACGGTGCCGAGCTGCATACCGGCAAGGGCCAAGCCACAATAGATGATGGCCATGAGCACGCCGGCGATCACGCCAGAGCGGGAGATCTCGAAGGCGACACGCTTGTCGTCGGTCACGCCCAGCTCATGAATGGTCTCGGCGATGATGATGCCGAAGGCGAGCGACGCAAGCAGATCCATCGTCTGATAGCCGGTCAAGAAGCCCTGGACCGCAGCGCCGGCATCATAGGGAGCTTGCGGGGCAGCAGCCGGTCCCAGGGGCGAGATCACGGCGGCACCCACGACCAGCACGATAAGCGCAATGAGCGCAGGGCCCGTAATGCGACCGAGCACGCGCGTGATGACGCCGGGGCGCAGCGTGAGCGCAAACGCGACCACGAAGAAGGCGACAGCGAAGACCAAGCGCGCGGTGCCAAGCGAGATATCTTCAGGCAGCAGCGGCACTAGCATCTCGAAAGCGGTAGAGCTCGTACGCGGAATGGCCAGACATGGGCCAATGGCCAGGTACACCGCCGCGACAAAGAACTCACCGAACTTGGGGTGCACGCGACCGGCAAGCTCACGCGCCGTACCGGCAAGCGCCACAGCGATAAAGCCCATGACGGGCAGGCCGATGGCGGCGATAAGGAAGCCAATCATGGCAAGCGGCGTGGCAGAACCTGCCTGAAGCGCCAGCAACGGCGGAATAATCAAGTTGCCTGCGCCAAAGAGCATCGAGAATAGAGCGATGCCGACGGTAACGACATGGTCGGAGCGCAGACCGCGTGGTGCGGATGAGGCCATAGGCACACCTTTCGGGTCGAAACAAAAACGGGACGGGCAAAATACCCGTCCCGCAAGTATAAACGCTTTGGCAGGCTATATCCTGCCAGGGCGTCAATCTGGCTGCCAAGCGAGTGCGCTACGCGCCCGGATGGCGGCGACGCAGCAGCTCGAGCCCCAGCGCGATAAGCGCAACGGCGCCCGCGGCAACAGCAACAGCGAGCGGCGCCTTGTCACCCGTATCGGCGAGCTGCTGAGCGCTCGACTTGGACGAATCCTTCTTGCCAGAGTTTTCCGTGGCATTCGTCTCTGCCTTACCGGCAGCAGAATCATCCGAACCACTGGGTTTTGCCGGATCCTTAGAATCCGACTGGTCGGAATCGGGCGATCCGGGCTTATCCGGCTCGGGCTTGCTGGGCTCTGGCTTGTCCGGGCTATCCGGGTCCGGTTTATCCGGCTGGTCAGGTTCCGGTTTATCGGGCTCGGGCTTGTCCGGCTGGTCCGGATCGGGTCCATCGGGTTTATCCGGGTCGGGATTGACGGGCCCCTGCTTCTTCTTC
The DNA here is from genome assembly GCA_934646965.1 of uncultured Collinsella sp. Taxonomy (GTDB): domain Bacteria; phylum Actinomycetota; class Coriobacteriia; order Coriobacteriales; family Coriobacteriaceae; genus Collinsella. The sequence continues at coordinate 2,213 of CAKUEZ010000042.1, forward strand.
ACCGTCAGCGTACCGGGCTCAACCTCGACATCGAAGTTCGAGTCGGTGACCGTCGCGCCGATCTTGTACTCGCCAGCCGGAGAGCTCTCGTCGGCATCGCAGGAGTACTCGACCTTCACGCCCGAGGTATCGACCGCGCTCTCCAGGCTCGAAGTGAACGCGGGGTTCGCCTCTCCCTCGTAGCGCTCGGCGTCATCGACCTTTACCTTGAGCTTCGCCGGCGTAATCTTGAACTTACGCGCGGCTGCACCGACATACCCGTTGCTTCGCAGCGTGGCAACAACGCGGTACGTGCCGGCATCGGTCGGGGCCTCGCTCGACGAATAGTACGTGCCGCCCGTCCCGTAATACCTGATCCTCAGGTCGCCCTCGCAAGCCTTGGGAACCCCCGTGACCTTGGGCGCTTGAGCATCACCGCTATAGACGAAGTTGCCGCCCTCAAATGCAAGCTCGACCCGCTTCGCCTGGACGACCAGCACAAAGTGCGCGGTCACCGTCTCGCCCTGAGCATCCTTGCACGTGACGTCGAAGGTGGAAACACCCGCCTTGGAAGGAGTTCCCGAGAGCGTCAGGCCACCCGACGTGCGGGATAGCTTAAGCCCATCGGGGAGCTTCGCTTCGTCCCACGTGTACTCGTACGGAGACTCGCCGCCCGCGGCTCCGGCAATCGTCGCGCGGTACGCACTATGTGCACGCGCCGCCGGCAGCAGGCCGCCGTTGAACACAAGAGCATCCCGGGGCACAACGGACACGACAGCACGATCGCTGTCCGCCTGCGTCTCAGTGCCAAGGTAGCGCTGAGTGATGCGGCAGAAGTATTCGCCGGCGCAATCGTCATCGAGGTTCTCAATGAGGAGCGTCTCCCCCGTCTCGCCCTCGAACGCCACGGCCTCGCCGTCCACCATGCGGAACCACTGATAGGACAGTTCGACATCGGCGGCCGAACCCGTGGACGAGGACGCGTGGTCGAGGACGCCCTTGCCCGCCTCGGCAGCAACCGAGAGCACGGCCGAATCGCCATCGTGGGCGCTCGCGTCCTGCGGCTGAGCGATCACTTTCGGAGCATCCGCCTTCGCGAACTCGAACGTGACCTCCTGTGAAGCGGTGACGCCACTCAGCGTGACCTCGTACGCTCCGCCCTCGTAGTCGGAGATATCGAGATTGACGCCCTTGTCCGAACCGTTCTCCGCAACCGTTACCCGCTCGAGGTAGCATCCCTCGTCGGGCGTCGCCGAGAGGGTCGCGTTGCCGCCGGCATCAACAGTTATCGAAGCGTTGTCGACCGAGCCGTTGACCGCCCTTGTCGTCACCTCAAAGCGCTCGGGCTTATCCGGGTTATCGGGTTCGGGCTTATCCGGATCAGGATTGTCAGGATTCGGCTGATCCGGGTCGGGCTTGGGGTCTGGGTCAGGTTTACCGGGATCCGGATTATCCGGGTTGGGGTCCGGCTCAGGATTGTCGGGGTCCGGATTATCCGGGTCGGGGTTGTCGGGGTTGGGATCCGGATCAGGCCGATCAGGGTCCGGGTTGCCCGGATCAGGGTTATCCGGATTGTCCGGACCCGGAACGACCGGGTCGGGATCAACGGGTTCCTGCTTCTTCTTCACCGTCAGCGTTCCGGGCACGACCACGACATCGAAGTTCGGATCGGCGACATTCGCGCCGATCTGGTACTCGCCCGCCGGTGAATTCTCGTCCGCGTCGCAGGAGTACTCGACCTTCACGCCCGAGGTATCTACCGCACTCTCCAGGGTCGAGGTAAACGCAGGGTTCGCCTCCCCCTCGAAGCGCTCGGTGTCGTCGACCTTCACCTTGAGCTTCGCCGGAGCGATTTCGAACTCGCAGACGGCGGCACCGGCATAGCCATGGGCTCGTAGCGCTGCAACAGCGCGGTACGTGCCGGCATCAGTCGGAGCCTCGGTCGAGGAATAATGCGTGCTTCCGGTCCCGTAGTATTTAATCTTGAGATCGCCCTTGCAGACCTTGGGAGCCCCGGTAACTTCGGGCGCCTGTGGCGCGCCACTGTAGGTAAAGTCGCTATCCGCAAACGTAAGCTTTACACGCTTCGCCTGGACAACGAGCGCAAAGCGGGCGGCCACAGTCTCGCCACGGGCATCCGCGCACGTAATCTCGAAGGCGAAAACGCCCGTCTTGGACGGGGTGCCCGAAAGCATCAGACCACCCGAAGTACGGGAGAGCTTGAGCCCGTCGGGGAGCTTCGTCTCATCCCATGTGTACTCGTACGGAGCCTTGCCGCCCGCGGCCCCGGCAATCGTTGCGAGGTACGTGCTGTGGGCGCTCGCTGCCGGCAGCACGTCGCCATTGAACACAAGGGTATCCCAAGCAACGACGGAGACGGAAGCACAATCACTGTCCGTCTGCTTCTCAGTGCCAAGGTAGTGCTGCGTGATGCGGCAGAAGTACTCGCCGGCCTGCTCATCATCGAGGTTCGAGAGCGACAGCGTCTCCCCTGTCTCGCCCTCGAGCGCTACGGCCTTACCGTCCACCATGCGGAACCACTGGTAGGACAACTCAACATCGGCGGCGGAACCCGTGGACGCGGCAGCATGCTCAAGGACATTCTCCCCCGCCTCGGCAGCGACCGAGAGCACGGCAGAATCTCCCTCGTGGGCGCTCACGTCCTGCGGCTGCGCGACCACACGCGGCACGTCCGCCTTCGCGAACTCAAACGTAACCTTCTGCGACGCGGTGATATCGCTCAGCGTGACCTCGTACGCCCCGCCCTTGTAATCAGAAATGTCGAGGTCGACGGCCTCGTCCGAGCCGACCTCAGAAACCGTCACGCGCTCGAGATAGCAACCCTCGTCAGGCGTCGCCGAAAGGGTCGCATCCCCGCCTTCAACAACCGTAACCGAAGCATTGTCGACCGAACCGTTAACCGCCTTCGCCGTCACCTTGTAGCGCTCGGGCTTCTTCTTGACCATCAGCGTTCCGGGATCGACCGCGACATCGAAGTTCGGATCGGCGACCGCCGCATTGATCTGGTACTCACCCGCCGGCGATTTCTTATTCGCCGAGCAGAAGTATGTAACCTCTACGTCCGAGGTATCGCAACGACTCACCAGGCTGGAGGTAAACTCGGGATTCGCCTGGCCCTCAAAGCGCTCGGCATCGTCGACCTTCACCAGCAGCTGAGCCGGAGCAACAGTAACCGCAAGCTCAACGTCCTCGGCGGCAAGATAGTTTCGAGATGCCTTGGCATGGGCGACAACGCGTGCCGCGCCGGCGGCCTTCACGGTTGCGCAACGCCCCTTGATCGAAATCGGGCTTGCGTCGTCGTCCGCGGAGTCAACGAGCTCAAAGCTCACGGGCGTCTGGGCGACGTTGTCGAACACAATGGGATCGCCGCCATAAACACCCGAATAGCTCGTCGTGCCCGTAATGACCTGGCTGGCCTTTGCAATCGAGAACTCAGCGGACTTCTTGCCCTGATAGTTGGGGTCGTTCACCTTAACCGTAACGCGGTAGCTACCACTGTCGCACGGCTCCAGCGCCGCGGGGCCATAGGAGGTTCCATCGACACCGCGATACGTGACGGAATAGGCGGACGCATCAAGGTCGGCAACTGCAACCGCCGCACCGTGTCGTGCGCCATCGTATGTCACGTCGGACGTCTCAATCGAAATATCGGCAGGAGCCTTCTCGATGACAAAGTCACAGCTCGCGTTGCCCACATATCCGTTGGCGTCGAGCGACGCCACCGAACGATACGTACCGGCGTCCACCGGCGCCTTATCAGACGAGTAATGCGTGTCGCCCGTGCCCACATACGTTATCGCGACATTGTCCTCGCAGCCCTCAGGCACACCCGAAAGCTCCGGAGCCTGCGCCGTCGCATTGTAAGTAAAGCTCTGGCTCTCAAACGCGAGCGGCGCTTCCTTCGCCTTCACGACCAGCGCGAAGTGTGCAACACGCTTGTTGCCCAGGTCATCGGTGCACCTAATCTTGAAGCGGCACACGCCCGTAGCCGAAGGCACGCCCGAGAGCACCAAGACACCCGTTCCGTCATCGGCCAGCGTCAGCTGCATGCCCTCGGGAACCTCAACCTCATCCAAGTTGTACACATACGGCGCCTTGCCGCCCGTGGCGCCGGCAATCACGACACGGTAGTCATCGTGAGCGGTCGCCGCCGGCAGCACGCGCCCGTTGAACACGAGCGCTTCGCGAGGCACGATGGACACCGTCGCATGCTCGGTATCCGTCTTTGTCACCGTGCCCAGATAGCTCTGCGTGATGTGGCAGAAGTACTCGCCTTCGCTGTCACTGTCGAGCTGGGCAATCGAGAGCGTCTCCCCCGTCTCGCCCTTCAGCGCCACCGCCTTGCCGCCATCGGCAGACACGCGATACCACTGGTAGCTCAGCTTAACGTCGGCGGCAGAACCCGAAGACACAGCGGCATGGACGCGAACATTACGCCCCGCCTCGGCAGCAACAGAAAGCTCAACCGGATCGCCCTCGTAAGCACTCGCATCCTGCGGCTGAGCGAGCACCTCCGGAGCCGCAGCCTTCGCGAATTCGAACGTGACCTGCTGTGGAGCACTCACGCCGCTCAGTGTGACCTCGTACGCCCCGCCCTGGTAGTCGGAAATATCGAGGTCATAGGCATTACCGGCCGAACCGTCCTCGCCAGCCTCTTCGGCAACTGTCGCGCGCGTCAGGTAGCAGCCCTCATCGGGCGTCGCCGAAAGCGTCACCTTGCCATCCGTAGCGACCGAAGCGGTCTCTGGATCAACCGATCCGTTGACCGCTCGGGCCGCCACCTTGTACTTGGGCGCCTCCGCAAAGCGTGCCTCGACGGTCATGTTGTCCTCGGGGACAAACGTCCAAACTGCATCCGTGCTCAGCGGCTCATCGCCCAACGACCCGTCATCGTTGCGCGCATACCACCCATCGAACACGTAGCCCGCATCGGGAACGGCAGTCAGCGTCGTCGACTCACCGTTCTCGACCTCGTTGGTCACGGCATAGCCCAGCGATTCGTCCTCGGAGGAACCCTCGACGTGTCCGCCTTGACGCGAATCCACCGCCGTGACCGTCATCGACGCCCGCTCATAAACGGCCGTAAAGGTACGGTTGCCAAACACCACGCGATTGATTACCGGCGTGGCCCCCACGGGCAGGCCGTTCTCGTCGACCCAGTATTTAAACTTCCAGCCCTTATGCGGCACAGTAAACATAATCGCCGCGGAGTGGTAGGAGCCGCCGGTGCCGAGCGCAACCATGCTAAAGCCCGCGTCCTTGGGATACGTAGCGACCTGAACATCGCAGCCCGTCTCATAGAACACAGCCGTGAGCTGCCTATTCTCCTTTGCGGTGCCGATATAGAACGCGCTGTAGCTCACCGTGACGCCCGCATCGTCGACCCAGTGCGAGAAGTGGTACTTCTTCCACGGAATCGCGATCGCCATAAACATGTCGCCCCTGTCGTACGACCTGCTACCGGCAGGAATGCCGTCGACCAGAAGGGCCGTGCCGCGGAAGATGGACGAGCCCGTAACCGTGATGGTCACCTGTCCATCGGATTCGAACTGCGCGTAGTACGTCATATCCTGCGTGGCGGTCACATCAAGGGTCGTCGCGGTCTCGACAATCGAGGTACCCTCCTTGTCGGTGCTCCAGCCCACAAAGCGATAGCCCATGCCGGCCACAGCGGTCAGCTCCACCTGATCGCCTACGGCAAAGCTGCCACTGCCCGTAACACGGCAGCCCCTGCTCGAGGCCTTGTCCTTTACCACGACCTCGCCCGAAACGGTCACCTCGTACGGATCGGCAAACACGGCCTGGAGCTCCAGCGCATCATCGTCGAGCCCCTCGACTATATCCTTGTCGAGCTTAACCCAGCAATGGGCGTCACAACTCAGCAGCGACTTGTTACCCTCGGCATCCAGGACATACCAACCGACAAAACGCTTGGTTCCCATGGGCGTAGCGTTGAGTTCGACCGTATCACCGAACTGATAGGAGCCCTCACCGCTCAGGGTGCCCACGCCATCGTCACTCGCACTCAAAACGACCTGATAGGACTTAGGCTTAAAGGTCGCCGTATAGGTGGCATCACCCGTGACCTTAACGGTACAGTCGGCGTTCTCACTGATCGTCTCGCCCTTGTCGTCCGTCCAGCCGGCAAACGAATACCCGGTGTTGGCGATTGCACGAAGCGTTGCACGGTCGCCGGCTTCATAGCCGCCAAAGCCGCTCACGGCTCCACCCTCGGCAGGCGAGGCAACCGTGCTCACGACATACGAACCCGACGCAAAGACGGCGTAGAGCGACGTGTCCTCGCGCACGGTAAATCGATAGGTTTTCTTGGAGCTCACGCATGTGCCGTTGCGGAACCAGCCAACAAAAGACGTATCCTCGGCGGCAACCGCGCGCACGGTGACAACTTGCCCGGCGGCATACGTCCCCGCGCCCTTGACCGTACCCAAGCTCTCTTCGCACGAAACGTCCACCGTATATTGCTTTGCCGAGAACACGGCTTGGAGCGTCGTGTCGGACGTCGGAACCACGTGATAGGTGCTGTCGCGGCTCACCACGGCGCCCGAAGCGTCGGCCCAATACTCAAACGCATAGCCCGAAAGCGCGTGCGCCGTCAGCGTGGCGGCATGCCCCGCCTCGACGATACCCGCGCCCTCGACCCAGCCGGCAGCACTCGATTCGACCAGCGAACCGGTGCCGGAATCGACTACCGTCGTGGCGTCGACTTCATAGCTTTTTGCCATAAAGCGAGCGACGTGCACATGGCTGCGCTCCTGGTGGCAGGTGAACTCCGCATCGGCAGACTCAAACGTGCCGTCGGCCGTATACCAACCAGTAAAGACGTAACCAGGATTGGGCGTCGCCTTCAGGGCAACCTCCGCACCGCGGTCCGCAAGGATGCGGCTCGCCTTGACGGTACCACCCTCTGCAGGATCGGCGAGGGGCACGCAGACGGTATCGATGGGCACAAAGGCCGCGGTAATAACACAGCGCCCGGTTTTACCGCGAGCTTTGGCAACCAACGAGGTCTCGTGCTTAAGGCTCTTCAGACGCCCGTTGACATACCAGCCCCGGAACAAAAAGCCAGGATGGGCCTTGGCCGTCAGATGAAGGGTCTCCCCCAGCTTAAACTTATCGGTCGTGGGGTTCACCACGGTTCCGTTGCACGTCACGGTACCGCCGAGCCACGAATCGGCCGTCACCATGACCTCGGGCTTTGAGTCGGTAAAGATCGCGGTATAGGTATCGCTCTTGGTAACCTTAACGACCAGCTCGGCGGTGTCGTACTCCTTACCGGAGTCATCCTTCCAATGATCGAAGCGGTAGCCATCGTTGGCCTTCGCCTTGAGCATCACCGTGTCGCCGTATCCGCAGGTAACCGAAGATGCCCCCGGATGCCCCTCGATCTCAACCGTACCGCGCTCCACAAAGGTCTTCTTGGCCTTCGCTGTCACGGTATACGCGTTTTCCTCAAACACCGCACGCACGGTGCATTCCACGTCCTCGGGATAGAACTCAAGGTAGCTGGGGTCGGTACCCAGCAGCAGGTCCGTCTTAGCGTCGTACCAGCCCTTAAAGGTAAATTGTTTGCTCGCCTCAGCCGTGAGCTCAATGCTCAGCGTGGCAGGCTCGCCCTTCATGCAATAGCCTTCGCCATGCACCAAATATTTGCCCGCCATGGCCGCGGCCGGCTCAACGACCACGTCCACCTTGCAGGCGCGCGTAAACTTCGCTTGGATCACGCAGTCGGTAATGGGCTCAAAGGTATAAGAACGCTCGCTCGAAACCAGCGTCGAGGTGGCATCCGAGCCGCCGTTGCTCAGATACCAGCCGTCAAAGATATAGCCCTCGGTCGGCGTTGCCTCCGCGGTCACGCGCTCGCCTTCGGGAACCTCGAGCACCATACCGGCAGTCTCGCCGCGCTTCAGCGTAACGGTGCCGCCCTCGAGCGGGTCGGCCTCGGCACGCACGGTATGCGTATCCCTGCCGTCCATCACGGCCTCGATCCGGGCATTGCCGTTAACGCGGTATTCGCAAACCTCCTGTTTGTTGGTTATCGTGATGCCCTGCGCATCGGTTTCGCGCCACTCCACAAACCGGTACGTCTTCTCCGGATTGTCGGGGCGCACCTTGGGCCGCATCGTAAACGTGAGGATGTCCCCATCCTTCGCACGAACCTTGCCGTCCACGACCGGCACGCCATCGCACAGCACCTCCGCGCTGTCGGAGGGGTCGGTATTCACCAGGATGGTCTTGTCCGCCTTGCGGAAGCGTGCAACCAGATGGCGGTCGACCTCGGCCTCAAAGCTATACGTACGCTTGGGCGAAACCTCGATGCCGTCCTCGAACCATCCCACAAAGGCATAATCGGGACCCTCGCTCGCGGTGACCATCGCCCAGTCGCCACGCGTAATGCTCTGCGTCACGGGACTTGCGGTGCAGCCGGTCGAAAAATCGGCCTGAATGCCATCGGCTTCGGCGACCGCCGTGATCTCGACTTTCTTCTCAAAAACGGCCGTCATCTTTACGACCTCGGGCGTCGCTTTCGTAATGGTCATCGTCTTGAGAGGAGATGTCGAGACCTCGACGCCGTCCTCTTTCCAACATACGAAGCGATAGCCAGGATTGGCAACAGCCTCCAGCGTGGCGACCGTTCCCTCATAGTGGATACCGCCGCCGGTAACGACGCCGCCTACCTCAGGCTGCGCGGTGGCAATAATCTCGATCTTATGGTCACCATGAGGCTTAGGCTTCTTGTGGTCGTCGATGATGTCCTTGATTTCCTTGAGCACCTTGGTGCCCACGGCGGCAACATCCTCAATGTTATCGGCCATGCCGATCTCGATCACCGCGTCGGCCGCGATGGGGTCGACGATCTCGCCCAGGCCGTACATGGTTGCGAGAACGGCCGCGGCGGTAATCGCGGCGATGAGCGCAGCCTTTAGCGCCGCGAGCGACTCGGCAGGGTCAGTCGCCTCGCGGAAATGCGCGGTGTACTGCACATCTCCCTCGAGCACAAACGTGTAGGACGGACCATCGTCGCCGGTAAAGACGACGTTGCCGAGGGCATCGGTCGCATAGTCAAACACATAGCCGGGCGACGGGACCGCCACGACCGTAACACGCGACCCGATGCCGTAGAGACCGGTAGAGAGGAACTGTCCGAGCGGCTGGCCGTTTTCATCGACTCCGTCCACACTCAGAACAACACTCGCCTGCGGGGCACAGTAGCGCGGCGTGATCTCGATCTTGGGACCGTATGCATCATAGTGCTCGGGTACGTCCTCCTCGTTCACCGTATAGGTAAAATCGAGCTGATCGCTCACGGCGTAGGCATCATCGCCCTCGCCCAGATACCAACCCAGGAACTGGGCATTGTCCGTGACGGCGGAAACCTCAACCGTCTCGCCGGCATTGCGATAGCAGTTTTGAGCGGTAACGCTCAGATGCGCAAAATCCTGCGACGAATCGGTCGCCTGCGCATCGTTGATATGCACCGCATAGTCCTTGAGCTTAAATCGCGCCTCGAGGGACAGGTCTATATCCGGCGTAAACGTATAGACCGCCTCTTTGGAGATATACCTTTCGGTCTCGGTATCATACCAGCCCTTAAAGGTAAGGTTATCGTTGAGCATTCCCAGAGCACCGGCATCGAGCGTGACCTCGGTGCCCGCATCGATCGTCATCGCACCGGAAACATCGGGCAGCTCAACGCCGTCCATCAACTTGCATCCGCGCCGATTGTTCGCTTGGACATAAGAGATAGTAAGCGGTGACGACGCGGGCTTCTTGAGATGCAAAACGCCCTTGGTCTGGGTTTCAAAATGCGAATAGCCGTCGTCATACACGAGCTTTACGGGCTGTCCGTCCATCGACTCATCGAAGACGTCACCGTCGCAGGGGGTCGCCTTAAGGTACTCGCCGAGCTCTTCCTTTATGAGGGCCTCGTAGTTCCAAATCGATACCGAATGCGGGTAATCGAGCTCGACGCTCATACCCTCGAGCGAAATGGTCTCCCCTGGCTCATAGACCATATTGTCAGGGTCGCAGGAGATTTCAACGTTCTTGAGCACCTTGCCCACCGGAACGGGTAGGCAGCCATTGCACCTCTCCCAAACAGCTTTGGGATGCCCGTTAGCATACTTTGAAATCATCTTAGCGGGGACCATGACGGTCATGTTGTACTTGGGAAACGTGTCGGTATTGATGAGCACTGCATGGTTGCACCCAAGGAATACGGTCTCGAGATTGGTGCCGTCAAATGCCCCTTTCGGCAACTCCTCGATCTTAGAGTTATAGGGAAGCGTCAGCCCGCCGCTCAAGTCAGTGCCGGAGAAGCAGTTGTGACCAAGCGTTTCGACCGTTGTATTGCTCTCGAGCCCTGTGGTAGCAAGGCTCGAGCAGTACCTGAACGCGCAATCGCCAATCGATGTAATGGAGGCGTTCTTGTCCAAGCCGGTATCGGACAAAGCCTCGCACCGCTCGTAGGCCATGGTGGGAATCGACGTGAGACCAACAACCTTGTCGAGCCCCGTGGACACCAGCCCGCTCCTGGCAAAAGCAGCCTCGCCCATCGAGCCGATGGTGGCAGTCTCGTTGATATTCAGGCTCGTAAGCGACTTGCAACCATAGAACGCCTCTTTCCCGATGGTACCGATGGTCATGCCGGAAAGGGTGATATCGGTGAGATTCGGGCAGTTATAGAAGGCGTGCAGTCCAATTTTAGAAATGGAGTTGTTCTCAAAGCGAACTGAGCGCAGATTGGTGGAGTCGGCGCAGAGTTGTGCGTCGACTTCATCCACCCCGTAATCGACAATCAAATTCGTTACCATTCGACCGTCGACAGAGTTCTCGCGCGGGTTGTTCTCATCAATCTCTACCGTAAGATTTCCGTTTGCATCGCACGGATACAGATAGTAGTTGGGCATGAGCTTGGCATACTCATAGGCCGCCTGCTGCAGGCTGCCCTTGCTGTACGTGACAAGGCGCGTGTAGCCATCGTCATACACCAGCTGTATGGGTTCTCCGTCCATCGACTCATCGAAGACGTCGCCATCACAGGGGGTCGCCGTAAGGTACTCGCCCATCTCGCGTGTCAAGAGCGACTCGTAGTCGCTAATGGTCAACGAATGCGGGTACTGAAAGTTGACACTCATGCCCTCGAGCGAAATCTTTTCCCCCGGCTGATAGGCCATCTTGTCGGGATCACGCGAGATCTCAATCCCCTGGAGCACCTTGCCCACGGGGACGGGTAGGCAGCCGTTGCATTTTTCCCAGACCTGCCTGGGCTCCCCCTTGCTGTACTTCGAAATCATCTTTGCGGGGACCATAACCGTCATGTTGCGCTTGGGGAACGTGTCGGTATTAATGAGCACCGCATGGTCGCAGGCAAGGAACACGGTCTCGAGTTTGGTGCCGTAAAACGCGCGACTCGGCAGTTCCTCGATCCTGGAGCCGTAGGGCAATACGAGCCCGTCGCTCATATCCGTGTCGGAGAAGCAGCCATCGCCGAGCGTCTTGACTTTCTTGTTGTCCTCGAGCCCCGTAATCGTAAGGCTCTCGCAGCCGGAAAACGCATTAGCGCCGATTAATGTAATGGATTTATTCTTACCCAGACCGGTATCGGTCAGGGCCTTACAATCCTTATATGCATTCTCGGGAAGTGATGCCAAGCCAGCTACCTTATCGAGCCCCGTGGACAGCAACCCGCTGCGTTCAAACGCGCCCTTGCCCATCTCCCCGATGTTTACCTCTTCTTCGATGTTGAGGCTCGTAAGCGACGAGCATTCAAAGAACGCCCCGCCCTCGATCGTCCCAATGGACATTCCCGAAAGGCTTATGTCGGTGAGATTCTTGCACTGATAGAAGGCATTTTTGCCGATTTTGGCAAGGGTGCTGCCCTCAAACCGCACCGATTGCAATTGCTCGGACTGATAGCATAGACCCGCGGGAATCTCATCCACCCCATCAGCGACGATCAGGTGATTCACCCATTTGCCGCCAACGGAGTTCTTGTACGGATTGTCGCTATCGACCTCCACCGTCACGTTACCGTCCGCATCGCAGGGATACAGACAGCCGCTGGGCATGAGCTTGGCATACTCGTAGACCGCCTGCTGCAGGTTGCCCGTGGTATACGCGACGAGACGCGTGTAGCCATCGTCATATACCAGCTTTATGGGCGCGCCGTTCATCGACTCGTCAAAGACGTCGCCGTCGCAGGGGGTAGCTGTAAGGTATTCGCCGAGTTCTTCCTTTATGAGAGCTTCATAGATCCAAATCGATGTTGAATGCGGGTAATCGAGTAAGACGCTCATGCCCTCGAGAGAGATCTTTTCCCCCTGCTCATAGGTCATCTTGTCTGGGTCACGCGAAATCTTAATCCCCTGGAGCACTTTGCCCACAGGAACGGGAAGACAGCCGTTACAGTTTTCCCAGACCTGCTTGGGACGACCGTTCGCATACTTTGAAATCATCTTGGCGGGAACCATGACGGTCATGTTGCGTTTTGGGAACGTATCGGTATTAATGAGCACCACATGGTTGCACCCAAAGTACACAGTTTCGAGATTGGTACTGCGAAACACCCCGTTCGGTAACTCCTCGATCTTGGAGTTATAGGGAAGCGTCAGCCCACCGCTTAAGTCTGTGCCGAGGAAGCAGTTCTGCCCAAGTTTTTCGATCGTCGTATTGTTCTCGAGTCCTGTGGTAGCAAGGTTCGAGCAGTTTCTGAACGCGGCGCTATCGATTGACATGATGGAGATATTCTTATCCAGACCAGTATCGGTCAGAGCCTTGCAGCCGTCGTAGGCCATAACAGGAATCGACGTAAGACCAACAACCTTATCGAGTCCCGTGGACACCAGCCCACTCCCGGCAAACGCGGCGTCGCCCATAGAGCCAATGGTAGCAACCTCGTTGATGTCCAGGCTCGCAAGCGACTTGCAGCCATAGAACGCCTCTTTTCCAATGTGACCGATAGTCATACCGGATAGGCTGATATCAGTGAGATTCGGGCAATTATAGAAGGCGTGCATTCCAATTGAAGAAATTGAACTGTTTTCAAAGCGCACTGAGCGCAGATTGAGAGAGTCAGCGCAGAGCTGTACGTCGACTAGATCCGTCCCGTAATCGACAATCAAATTCGTTACCATTCGACCGTCGACAGAATTCTCATTCGGGTTGTTCTCATCAATCTCTACCGTAAGATTTCCGTTTGCATCGCACGGATACAAATAGTAGTTCGGCATAAACTTGGCATATTCATAGACCGTCGGCTCGTACGTGAGGGCATCGACTTCGCTGTCATCGGACGAGGGCTCTGCCATCGCAGCCAGGCTTTTTGCGGCATCGGAGTCGGTCGCGTCGCTTGCGAGATCCTGCGCCAGACTCGACGCGAGAGTGTTGGTATCCGAGCTTGACGATTTGTCCTGAGAGCTATCAGTCGAGTCGGAAGCTGCTGATGAGCTGCCCTCATTCGCCGATGATGAATCATCGACCGCATCGGCATCAGTGTCCGAGCCCGAGTCGGCCTCTTGGGCCTCGCTCTCGACAGCGACCGCCCCGGCATCATCGGCATAGGCCGTGCTAGGCGCAAGGGGTATCGAGGTCACGACCATCGCAACCGAAAGATAGACGACTAAAAACCTATAGAGGGCAGCAGTGATCCTGTTCATAGGAACCTTCCCGCAATTCGCAAAGATACAAGGGCCCGGCGTGGGCCATCATTTCACATTACCCTATATGAGCGATATTGCGGGTCGGTTGCGTAAACGGTTTATCAAGGGGCGCAAATGGTTGCGTTAATCGCGGCTCAAATCGCGCAGCGCATCGATAGCCGTGTCGACCTCCTCGTTCGTGTTGAAATAGCCAAACGAGAAGCGGACCACGCCCTGACGCTCGGTCCCCAGCGCGCGGTGCATAAGCGGGGCGCAATGGGCGCCGGGGCGCGTCGCAATCCCCCACCCCTGCATGAGCGCATCCGAGATCTCGGCCGAATCGACATCGCCCACGTTGAGCGACACAATCGCCGAGCGTATCGGCTGGTCAAAGGAGCCGTAGAGCGTAATGCCCGGAATCTC
>CAKUEZ010000043.1 GCA_934646965.1 uncultured Collinsella sp.
CAGGGGTTAAGTTTGTCGCGAGTTCCGCACGAGCCGGAGGCCACTTAATGTGGCCTCCGTGCGAGCCAGGACTGTAGAGCAGCAAACTTAACCCCTGTGCCGCCCGGCCCGGGAATCCGCCCCCCGCGCGCAGGAGGGGATTCCTTTTGTGTAGGCTTTGCGGAAATGTGCTCATTTTAGGATACGCCCGGCGGCGTGGTCTGTTGACGGCACAGCTAACGCCACGTATCCTATCGAACTGCGTGTTTCGTAGGGGGATGCTGACCCCTCGATTCAAGCCGTTGCACTTTACAGAAAGCTGGAATCATTCGAGAAGGAGTACGCTTTGCCTACTATTAACCAGCTGGTTCGCCAGGGCCGCCATTCCGTGCCCAAGAAGTCCAAGAACGCTGCTCTGCAGCACAACGCACAGAAGCGCGGCGTGTGCACCCGCGTCTTCACCACGAGCCCCAAGAAGCCGAACTCGGCTCTTCGTAAGGTTGCCCGTGTTCGCCTCGTCAACGGCATCGAAGTTACCGCTTACATCCCGGGTGAGGGCCACAACCTGCAGGAGCACTCCATCGTGCTCGTCCGCGGCGGTCGTGTCCGTGACCTCCCTGGTGTCCGTTATCACGTCATCCGTGGCGCCTACGACGCTGCTCCGGTCCAGAACCGTATGCAGGCCCGTTCCAAGTACGGTGCTAAGCGCCCCAAGGCTAAATAAGCCAGATAACGTTTTGATACTTTCGCCGTGTGCCGCCTAAGCGCCGCACGGTAGACACTTAAGGAGATTTCACATGCCGCGTCGTGCAGCAGCTAATCGTCGTGAGGTTCAGCCTGACGCCGTTTACAACAACCGCCTGGTGACTCAGCTCATCAACAAGGTCCTTCTTGACGGCAAGAAGGCCACCGCTGAGCGCATCGTTTACACCGCTTTCGAGATCGTTGCCGAGAAGTCCGAGGGTGGCGACGCTCTCGCTACCTTCAAGAAGGCTATGGACAACGTCAAGCCCACGCTCGAGGTTAAGCCCAAGCGTGTCGGTGGCGCTACCTATCAGGTCCCGATGGAGGTCAACTCCCGTCGTTCCACCGCTCTGGGCATCCGCTGGATCGTCAACTTCTCCCGCGCTCGCAAGGAGAAGACCATGGCCGAGCGTCTCGCTAACGAGATCCTCGACGCTTCCAACGGCCTGGGCGCTTCCGTCAAGAAGCGTGAGGACGTCTTCAAGATGGCCGAGGCCAACCGCGCGTTCTCTCACTATCGTTGGTAAGTTAAGGTAAGGAACTAACATGGCTAAGCCTAAGTACAAGCTTTCCGATACCCGTAACATCGGCATCATGGCCCACATCGATGCTGGTAAGACCACCACGACCGAGCGTATTCTTTACTACACCGGTAAGACCCACAAGATCGGTGAGGTCCATGAGGGCGCTGCCACCATGGACTGGATGGTTCAGGAGCAGGAGCGCGGCGTAACCATTACCTCCGCTGCTACCACGTGCTTCTGGAACAAGGACGGTAAGGACTACCGCATCCAGATCATCGACACCCCGGGCCACGTTGACTTCACCGCCGAGGTCGAGCGCTGCCTGCGCGTCCTCGATGGCGCTGTCGCCGTCTTCGACGCCGTTGCCGGCGTCCAGCCCCAGTCTGAGACCGTTTGGCGTCAGGCTTCCACCTTCAACGTCCCCCGCATCGCCTTCATCAACAAGTATGACCGCGTGGGCGCTGACTTCTTCAATGCTATCGAGACCATGAAGGATCGTCTCGACGCTAACGCCGTGGCCGCTCAGGTCCCGATGGGCGCCGAGGACAACTTCTGGGGCGTCATCGACCTGGTCACCATGACCGCATGGGACTTCAAGGCCGACGACAAGGGCATGACCTACCCCGAGCCGATGGACGAGATCCCGGCTGAGTTCGCCGACATCGCTGCCACCAAGCGCGAGGAGCTCCTTGACGCTGCTGCCAGCTTTGACGACGAGCTCATGGAGAAGATCCTCATGGAGGAGGACTTCACCGTCGAGGAGCTCAAGGCTGCCCTGCGCAAGGGCGTTCTGGCCAACGAGCTCAACCTCGTCTTCGTGGGTTCCGCCTACAAGAACAAGGGCGTCCAGGAACTGCTCGACGCTGTTGTCGACTACCTGCCCAGCCCGCTTGACGTCGAGGCCGTCACCGGTACCGATCCGGACACCGGCGAGGAGATCGAGCGTCATCCTTCCTTCGACGAGCCCTTCTCCGGCCTGGTCTTCAAGATCATGACCGACCCGTTCGTCGGTAAGCTCACCTACGTCCGCGTTTACTCCGGCCGCGCCGAGTCCGGCTCCTACGTTGTCAACGCTTCCAACGGTCAGCGCGAGCGCCTCGGCCGCATCCTCGAGATGAACGCCGCCGAGCGTATCGACCGTGACGACGCTGCCGCCGGCGACATCGTCGCTTGCGTCGGCTTCAAGAACTCCACCACCGGCGACACCCTGTGCGCCGAGGGCAAGGAGATCGTCCTCGAGAAGATCGAGTTCGCTAAGCCCGTTATCGACGTTGCCATCGAGCCCAAGACCAAGGCCGAGCAGGACAAGATGTCCCTGGCTCTGACCAAGCTCGCCGAGGAGGACCCGACCTTCCAGGTGTCCACCAACCACGAGACCGGCCAGACCATCATTGCCGGCATGGGCGAGCTGCACCTCGAGATCATCGTCGACCGTCTGCTCCGTGAGTTCAAGGTTGACGCTAACGTCGGTAAGCCCCAGGTTGCCTACCGCGAGACCGCTGGCCACGACGTCGAGAAGGCTGAGGGCAAGTTTGTCCGTCAGTCAGGTGGTCGCGGTCAGTACGGCCACGCCGTCATCAAGCTCGAGAAGATGGAGGAGGGCTTCGGCTACGAGTTCGTCAACGCTATCGTCGGCGGCGTCGTGCCCAAGGAGTACATCCCGTCCATCGACAAGGGCATCCAGGAGGCCCTGAACACCGGTGTTATCGCCGGCTTCCCGGTCCTCGACGTTAAGGTCACCCTGTTCGACGGTTCTTACCACGAGGTCGACTCCTCCGAGGCCGCCTTCAAGATCGCCGGTTCCATGGCTATCAAGGACGCTCTCAAGAAGTCCGACCCGCAGCTGCTCGAGCCGATCATGGCTGTCGAGGTCGAGACCCCCGAGCAGTACATGGGCGACGTTATGGGCAACCTCTCCGGTCGCCGCGGCAAGATCGAGGGCATGGAGGATCGCAAGAACAGCAAGCTCATCCGTGCCAAGGTGCCGCTGGGCGAGATGTTCGGTTACGCTACCGACCTTCGCTCCCAGACCCAGGGCCGTGCATCCTACACGATGCAGTTCGACTCTTATGAGCCCGCGCCCAAGTCCATCGTGGACGAGGTCATGAGCAAGAACGCCTAAGTTCGAGCTCCCTGTTACGTAATCCGCGAGAACATCTCTCGCACTCTTTGGAGGTTTAAGTTGGCTACCCAGAAGATCCGCATTCGCCTCAAGGGCTATGATCACGAGGTCGTCGATCAGTCCGCGAAGCTCATCGTCGAGACCGCTCAGAAGACCGGCGCTCGCGTTTCCGGTCCTGTCCCCCTGCCCACCGAGCGCAACCTGTACACGGTTATCCGCTCGCCGCACGTGAACAAGGACTCCCGTGAGCAGTTCGAGATGCGCACCCACAAGCGCCTCATCGACATCCTCGACCCCACCTCGGGCACCGTTGATTCGCTCATGCGTCTCGACCTCCCCGCTGGCGTCGACATCGACATCAAGCTCTAAGCGATATCGCTCATAGCTTAAAGAGCCCCGCTGCCATTACGGTAGCGGGGTTCTTTTGTTTTGAACACTGGTTTTGGATGGCTGGTGAGAGCTTGGCGAGCTGGTGGCCGCAGCGCCCTATCCGTTCAGGGGGCGCAATGATGCCTCTTCAAAATGGAAGGTGCGCAAACCGTCTTCGGTTTCGATGCACGCACGGCCAAAGTCATCTACGGTCCTAAAGATTCCGCGTGCCAGCTCGTCTCCGGCGGGGGAGCGGGCGACAACGCGCTCACCGATCCAATTTAGGTGCGCGATATAGTCATCGTGTACGGGCGCCAGCGGACCAGCATCTTCTTCCAGAGTATTGAGCTGTTCGGCCCAGGTGTTTACGGAGTCCATGACCGTGTGATAGGCCATGTCGAGAAGCGTATCGACCGAGGGAACGCTCTCGTGCAGATCCGAGAGGCCAATCGCCGCCAGACCCCCATCGGGTACCTCTTGGGGTGTGTAGTTCACGTTGAGGCCAATGCCGCAGACGGCGAAGGGCTTACCCTTGTTGTCACGAGCTGCCTCGACCAAGATGCCACCGAGCTTGCGCCCTCGCGCGACAAGATCGTTGGGCCATTTGAGACCGATCTCGGTTGCGAGGCCCTGTTTTTCGAGTGTTTCGAGCACCGCAAGACCGCAAACCGCGGCGAGTCCGGAGTACTTGGCGGGGTTAACATTTGGGCGCACCACAATCGAGAGCAGCAGGTTTCCCGCCGTCGAGTCCCATTTGTGGCCGCGTCGTCCCCGTCCGGCAGTTTGTGCGCGGGCGGCAAGGCCGGTGCCGTGGGGCGCCCCCAGCTTTCCTGCTTCGAGCAGGTCATCGTTGGTCGAACCAGTTATATCGACCACCGTCAAACGAGCATCCATAACGGCTGCTACCTCCTTAATAAACAAAGCAATCATGCCATGGTGTCGAGCGACAGACACAATGTGAAGCCTTTGTCGCATTTGGACAATTTAATGTTAACACGTCAACAAAGCAAAGAATGCGCTATCCTCTCTTGGTCCATGTAAACACGTCAACAACTCAAAGGAGGTTAGTGATGGGTTTCACGATACTGGGAACGGGCTCGGCACTTCCCGAGCGCAGCGTTTCCAATGACGAGCTGTCCGAGTTTCTCGATACCTCGGATGAGTGGATTTTTACCCGCACGGGTATTAAGAGCCGCCATGTCTGCACCAACGAGTCGCTCGACGACCTTGCCGTTGCAGCAAGCGAGCGGGCACTCCAGGCATCCGGAATCGACGCGAGCCAGCTGGATCTTATCGTCTGCTCGACGACGACAGGCGATCATCTCGTTCCCGCCGAAGCGTGCGCCGTTGCCGAGCGCCTGGGCGCCGCATGTCCTGCCTTCGACGTCTCGGCTGCCTGTGCCGGCTTTGTATTTGCGCTCGATGTCGCCGAGGGCTATATCGCCCGCGGTCGCGCAAAACGCGTACTTATCGTCGCAGCCGAGCAGATGACGCGTGCGCTCGACTGGACCGACCGTGCGACGTGCGTGCTTTTTGGTGATGGCGCGGGCGCTGCGGTCATAGAGGCCGGGGGAGAGAATCCCCTTGCCGTTGAACTTTCGACCGCTCCCGACGTCGAGACGCTGCGTGTGCCGGGGCTGGCCGGCACCTCGCCGTTCAAAGCTTCCACGGACCGCGAGAGCGTACTTTCCATGAATGGCCGTCGCGTGTTCAAGTTTGGCGTCAATGCGATCTGCGACACGGTCAACAAGCTCGCAAGCGACGCTCGTATTGCGGTTGAGGACATCGACCATTTTGTATTCCATCAGGCCAACGAACGGATCTTGAGTCAAGCGGTCAAGCGCTTGGGCGTTCCGGACGACCGCGTGGTCCGCACACTGCGCGAGACCGGCAACATCTCGAGCGCCTGCATTCCGCTTGCCCTCGATCGGCTGGCAAACTCCGGCGCGCTTCACCTGGGCGACACCATCGCCTTAGTCGGATTTGGCGCCGGCTTGGATATAGGTGGCTACCTGCTTCGCTGGAAGTAGTTGCACATAGGAAATGAAAACGCCCCCAGGGCACAAACAAAGGAGAACTACCATGGCAGATCAGAAGACCTTCGAGCGCGTTTGCGACGTTATCCGCGAGACCGCCGGCCTTGACGATGTCGAGATGAAGCCCGAGTCCACGCTCGAGGAGATTGGCCTCGACAGCTTGGGTACCGTCGAGATCCTCGTCGCCGTCGAGGACGAGTTTGGCATTCAGCTCGATACCGAGGAGAACCCCAAGACGGTCGGCGAGTTCGTCGATACGGTCGAGGCGGCATTGGAGAAGTAGTGATGCTCAAGACTCCTCTCTGCGACCTGCTCGGCATCGAAAAGCCCGTGTTCCAGGGTGGCATGGCCTGGATTGCCGATGCCTCGCTGGCATCCGCCGTGTCCGAGGCGGGCGGCTTAGGGATTATCGCAGCCATGAATGCCGACGCCAACTGGCTGCGCGACCAGATCCACGAGCTGCGCGCCAGGACAGACAAGCCCTTTGGCGTCAATGTTATGCTCATGAGCCCGTTTGTCGACGAGGTGGCACAGGTTGTGATCGACGAGCAGGTGCCTGTTGTCGTGACGGGTGCCGGCAATCCCACCAAGTACATGAAGGCCTGGAGCGACGCGGGCATCAAGGTCATTCCCGTCGTTGCTTCGGTGGCGCTGGCGCGTCTCGTGGCACGTCGCGGGGCTACCGCGGTGGTTGCCGAGGGCACCGAATCGGGCGGCCATATTGGCGAGACCTCGACGATGGCGCTCGTCCCGCAGGTTGTCGATGCGGTCGATATCCCCGTTGTGGCGGCAGGCGGTATTGCCGATGGCCGTGGCGTGGCAGCTGCCTTTATGCTGGGCGCCGTCGGCGTCCAGGTGGGCACGCGCTTTTTGGTTGCAGATGAATGTACCGTATCCGAGCAGTATAAAGAGCTGGTGCTCAAGGCGGGCGACACGTCGACGCGTGCGACTGGTCGCTCGACGGGACATCCGGTTCGCGCCCTTAAGAGCCCCTTCACCAACGCCTATGCCAAGAGCGAGGCGGCGGGCGCAAGCCCCGAGGAGCTCGGTGCCATGGGCACGGGCGCACTTCGCAAGGCCGCAAAGGACGGTAATTACGAAGAGGGCTCGTATCTGTGCGGGCAGATTGCCGGCATGGTCAACGAGCGCCAAAGCGCGCGCGAGATCGTTGACGACCTGGTCGATGGCGCCGAGCGCGTTTTGAAGGGTGCGTCCGCATGGGTAGCGTAGCGTTTTTGTTTGCCGGCCAGGGTGCCCAGCATCCTGCGATGGGCGTCGACCTGATCGAGGCTTCGCCTGCGGCTGCCGAGGTGTTCGCAATCGCCGATGAGGTGCGCCCGGGGACCAGCGAGCAGTGCCGGAGCGCCTCGAAGGAGGAGCTCTCGCGGACCGAGAACACGCAGCCTTGCATGTTCGTGCACGACCTGGCCGTCGCCGCCGCCCTGCGCGAGCGCGGCGTGGTGTCTGCCGCCTGTGCAGGATTCTCGCTGGGCGAGGTCTCGGCACTCACCTTTGCGGGGGCATTCGATACGCGAGCGGGTTTTGAGCTCGTGTGCGAGCGTGCAGCATTGATGGCCGCGGCGGCCGAGCGTCACCCCGGCGGCATGCGTGCCGTCATCAAGCTCGATGCGGCGCAGGTCGAGAGCCTCGCCACGCAGGCAGGCGAAGACTGCTGGCCGGTCAACTACAACAGCCCCCAGCAGACAGTGGTGGCCGGGGCGCCCGAGGCACTGCAGGCGCTCGACGTTCTGGTAAAAGAGGCGGGCGGCCGCGCCATGAAGGTCTCGGTGTCGGGTGCATTCCATAGCCCCTATATGGCCGAGGCAACCTGTGGCCTTGCCGCATATATCGAGGCCGGCCACGCGCCGTCCCCGTTGCTGATCCCGGTCGTGGCGAACATGACCGCCGCGCCCTATCCGGCGGACCCGCAGGCAGCATCCGATGTGCTGGCCCAGCAGGTAAGCCATGCCGTGCGTTGGGTCGACACGCTGCATGCGCTGCAGGACCAGGGTATCGACACGTTTATCGAGGTCGGTCCCGGCAAGACACTGTCGGGCTTGGTCAAGCGTACGTTGAGCGACGTTTGCGTGTATTCGTGCGAGACGGCCGAGCAGGTTGCGGCCATCGCCGATGAGCTTGCGTAGCGAGCTCGGTTTCTACCCGAAAGGAATGACATGGGCAATGTATGCGATGGCGCGCTCGAGCGCGACGGTTCGCGCCGTGTGGCGCTGGTCACGGGCGGATCGCGCGGCATCGGTCGCGCTTGTGCCGTGGGCCTGGCGGAGGATGGCTACGATATCGCCGTCGTCTATGCCGGCAGCGTCGATGCGGCACGCGAGACGTGCGAGGCCTGCGAGGTGCCCGGCGCCACGGCGCGCGCATATCAGTGCGACGTGGCCGACCCCGATGCCGTCAATGCGTGCGTGGAGGCGGTCCTCAACGACTTCGGCTCCATTTGGACGCTCGTCAACAATGCTGGCATCACCCGCGATGGCCTGCTTATGCGCATGGGCAACGATGCGTTCGATCGTGTGCTCGATGTCAATCTGAAGGGCACGTTCAACACGACGCGAGCGCTCTCCAAGACCTTTATGCGCCAGCGCGGCGGTTGCGTTATCAACATGAGTTCGGTCGTGGGCCTGATGGGCAATGCCGGACAGGCCAATTACGCCGCCTCCAAGGCGGGCGTCATCGGCCTGACCAAGGCGGTGGCGCGCGAGCTTGCGTCTCGCGGCGTGAGGGTTAATGCGGTCGCCCCCGGGTTTGTCGAGACCGATATGACGGCAAAGCTCTCGGATAAGGTGCGCGCGGCGTGTGAGGAGCAGATTCCCCTTAAGCGCATGGCGCGTCCCGAGGAAGTTGCCGGCGTGGTGCGCTTTTTGGCAAGCGATGCGGCGGCCTACATTACGGGCGAGGTCGTGCGCGTCGACGGCGGAATGGCGATGTAGAAATCAGAGCTGGCACATACATCGGCTTAGATGAGGAGACCATGATGGAACAGAGAGTTGCAATCACCGGCATCGGCGCTGTATCGCCACTCGGCAACACCGCGCTTGCCACCTGGGCGGCCATGTGCGCCGGTACGTGTGGTATCGGCCCGATCACGCACTTCGATACGGACGCGTTTGCCGTCAAGGTGGCGGCCGAGGTCAAGGGCTTTGACGGTACCGAGTACTTTGGCAAGCGTGACGCCAAGCATCTCGACCCCTGCGTTCAGTTTGCGATGGCGGCGTCGGACGAGGCCATGCACGATGCGGGGCTCGATGCCGAAGGCGCGATCGACCACGAGCGCCTGGGCGTATACGTGGGGTCGGGCGTGGGCGGCATGACGACGCTCGTCGACAACGTCCATACGATCGCCGATCGCGGACCCCGCCGAGCATCGCCTTACATGATCGCGATGATGATTCCCAACATGGCTTCGGGCAATATTGCGATCCGTCACAAGGCAAAGGGCCCGACCCTGCCCGTCGTGACCGCGTGCGCGACCTCGGCCCATGCGGTGGGCGAGGCGTTCCGCGCCATCAAGCACGGCTATGCCGACGCAATCCTTGCGGGTGGCAGCGAGGCGGCTATCATCCCCGACGCCGTTGCGGGCTTTACGTCCTGCCGCGCGCTCACCACCAACCCCGATCCTCAGACGGCGTGCCGCCCGTTCGATGCGAACCGCGACGGCTTTGTGATGGGCGAGGGTGCCTGCGTGCTCGTGCTCGAGGGCATGGAGCATGCACAGGCTCGCGGCGCCCATATTTACGCCGAGGTCGTGGGCTACGGCAACACCGACGATGCCTACCACATCACGAGCCCCGATCCCGAGGCGACCGGCATTGCCCGCGCGATTTCGCGGGCCGTGGCCGAGGGCGACGTCAAACCGTCCGAGGGTCTCTACATCAACGCCCATGGCACGTCGACCAAGCTCAACGATTCGTCCGAGACGGCTGGTATCAAGCGAGCGCTCGGCGAGGATGCGGCACGCGCCGCGCACGTCTCGTCGACCAAGTCGATGACCGGGCACATGATCGGTGCCACGGGTGCTATCGAGGTCATGGCTTGTGCCATGGCGCTCGAACAGGGCGTGGTGCCGCCGACCATTAACTACAGCACGCCCGATCCCGCCTGCGATCTCGATTACACGCCCAATCGCGCGGTTCGCGCCGACCTTACCTGGGCGCTTTCGACCAACCTGGGCTTTGGCGGCCACAACGCCGCCATCGCGCTGCGCAAATATACAAGGAGCTAGAGCATGGATTCCAAAAGACTTGCCGAGATAGCCGATGTCATGGAGGACCGCGGCCTCACGCGCGTGCGCGTGGAGGAGCCCGATGGCACCGCGGTCGAACTTGAGCGAGCGAGCGCCGCGCAGCCGGTTGCCGTACCCATGCCCATACCGAGTGCTATGGCTGCTCCGGTTGCGGCGCCCGCAACCGCACCTGCCGCACCGGAGCCCGCCGCGCAAGCGCCCGCTCCCGCACCGGAGCTCATGGGCGCCGAGGTCACGGCTCCCATGGTCGGCGTCTTCTACGCCGCCCCGGCGCCGGGCGACGAGCCGTTTGTACACGTGGGTTCCAAGGTCAAGGCCGGCGAGACCCTCTGCATTATCGAG
Source organism: uncultured Collinsella sp. (assembly GCA_934646965.1). GTDB lineage: Bacteria > Actinomycetota > Coriobacteriia > Coriobacteriales > Coriobacteriaceae > Collinsella. The sequence goes on from CAKUEZ010000043.1 coordinate 10,378, forward strand.
GCCATGAAAGTCCTCAACGAGGTGACGACAGAGGCGGACGGCGAGGTGCTCGAGATCTGCGTAGCCGACGGCGACCTCGTTGAGTTCGGTAGCTGCCTCATGAGGATCGGGTAGGTGATATCTGTGAACAAGGAAGAGCTTAAAGAACTGTTGCCGCATCGCGAGCCCATGCTCTTGCTCGATGAGGCGGAGCTGGTGGGCGACGAGGCCCACGGTAAGATCACGATTATGGGCGATGAGTACTTTTTGCAGGGGCATTTTCCGGGAAACCCGGTCGTCCCCGGCGTGATTCAGTGCGAGATGCTCGCTCAAAACTGCTGCGTGTTGCTGATGGGTGACGAGGAAGCACGCGGCGCGACGCCGTTCTACACGAGCCTCGACAAGGTGCGTTTTAAGCGTCCGGTGCGCCCGGGCGACACCGTGGACCTGGTGTGCTCAATCACGCGTGCGCGCGGACCGTTCCGCTTTGCGACGGGCACCGCGAGCGTCAACGGCGAGGTGTGCTGCCGCGCCGATATGTCCTTTGCGCTCGTGCACGAAAGGTAAGGAAGGCTTCATGTTCGACAAAGTGCTCATCGCCAATCGCGGCGAAGTCGCGGTCCGTGTTATCCGCGCGTGCCGCGATATGGGCATCAAGACCGTTGCCGTCTATTCCACGGCCGATGCGGACGCGCTACATGTGCAGCTCGCCGACGAGGCCTACTGCATCGGCGGCCCACGTCTTGCCGAGAGCTACCTCAACGACGATGCCGTGCTCACTTGTGCTGTTAAGTCGGGCGCAAAGGCAATCCATCCCGGCTACGGCTTTTTCTCCGAAAAGGCGAGCTTTGTGCGCGATTGCGACAAGTACGGTCTGGCGTTTGTCGGTCCTTCGGCTGAGGTCATCGACAGTATGGGCGACAAGGATGCCGCGCGCCGAACGGCTGCCGCCGCGGGCGTGCCCATCGTGCCGGGCTGCGATTTGCTCAAAAGCCCCGAGGAGGCGACGGCCGAGGCCGAGCGCATCGGCTGCCCCGTGCTCATCAAGGCTCGTGCGGGCGGCGGCGGTCGCGGCATTCGCAAGGTCGAGCGCGTGGAGGATGCGGCAAAGGCCTTTATTGAGGCACGTGCCGAGGGCGAGGCCGTTTTTGGCGACGGCGAGTGCTACATGGAGAAGTTCGTGGCCCCGGCGCACCATGTCGAGGTGCAGATTATGGCCGATAAACAGGGCCATGTCTTTTCGCTCGGCGAGCGCGAGTGCTCGGTGCAGCGCCGCAACCAAAAGCTGATCGAGGAGAGCCCCGCGCCGTGCCTCGATGGGCACGACGACATTCGCGCCCGTATGCATAAAGCCGCGCGTGACCTGGCGCGCGCCGTTGGCTACGAGGGTGCCGGCACCATCGAGTTCTTGTACTCGGATGACGGCAATTTCTACTTTATGGAAATGAACACACGCCTGCAGGTTGAGCACCCGGTCACGGAATTTGTGACCGATACCGACCTGGTCAAGTGGCAGCTGCGCGTGGCTGCTGGCCAGCCCCTGCCGTTTGAGCAGGAGGACGTACCGGTCCGTAACCACGCCATGGAGTGCCGCATCAATGCCGAGACGCCGGACTTCCTTCCGTCGTGCGGAACGGTCACCACGTTGCGCGTGCCGGGCGGCCCGCGCGTGCGCTGGGATTCGGCCATGTTTACCGGCGCTGCCGTTCCGCCGTACTACGACTCCATGCTCGGCAAGCTCATCGTGTGCGCGCCCACGCGCGACGGCACCATTCGCAAGATGCGCTCGGCCCTAGGCGAGCTCGTGATCGAGGGCGTGAGCGAGAATAGCGAGCTTCAGCTCGACGTGCTGGCAAACGACGAGTTCTTGTCGGGCATGTATCACACCGATCTAATGGGGCATCTCTATGCTGATGAATAGAAAAGCGAAGACAGTTAATGTCCTTGAGGGGCCGATAACCGAGTCGTGCGCCGAGTTTCCCGCGCGCCACGTGTTTATCAAGTGCCCGGAGTGCCGCCGCGTGATCGACGAGGCGCGTCTGCACGACAACCTCGAGGTGTGCCCCCGTTGCGGCAAGCACTTTCGCGTGAGCGGTCGCGCGCGCTTGGGCATGACGGTCGACGCGGGCACCTTTGAGGAATGGGATGCCGAGCTGGCGTCGGAGGATTTCCTCTCGTTTCCCGGTTATGCCGACAAGCTCAAGGGCGCGGCCGAGCGCTCGGGCGAGCGCGACGCCGTCGTGTGCGGCAGAGGCAAGATCTGTGGCTGCGACACGGCGCTCTTCTTTATGGACGCCAACTTTATGATGGGATCGATGGCTTCCGTGGTGGGCGAGAAGATCTGTCGCGTCTTTGAGCGAGCGGCCGAGTTAGGGCTGCCGGTCGTCGGCTTTACCGTATCGGGCGGCGCCCGCATGCAAGAGGGCGTGACCTCGCTTATGCAGATGGCCAAGATCTCCGCGGCGGTTAGACGACATGGCGAGACAGGCGGTCTGTACATCACGGTGCTCACCGATCCCACGACCGGTGGCGTGACCGCGAGTTTTGCCATGGAGGGCGACATTATCCTGGCCGAGCCCGATGCGCTGACGGCATTTGCCGGCCCACGCGTGATCGAGCAGAACATGCACAAGCGCCTGCCCAAGGGATTCCAGCGCTCCGAGTTTTTGCTGGAGCACGGCTTTTGCGATGCCGTTGTTCCGCGTGGCGAGATCGCGCTCACGGTGGGCGAGCTGTTGGCGCTGCACCAAGGGCACGCGCCTCGTCTGGGTGCGCCGCACGAGATCGTGCATACGGGGCGTCGCGGCAAAAAGTTGGGACATCTGTTTAAGCGCACGCCCGCGCCAAAAACGGCGCTCGAGATCGTCAAGCAGACCCGCTCGGCAGATCGTGCCACGGCGGGCGAGATGATCTCGCTGGGTCTGGACGGATTTGTTGAGCTACATGGTGACCGTTACTTTGGCGACGATGCCGCCGTGGTGGGTGGCATTGGCTGGAAAGACGGGCGTCCTGTGACGGTTATCGCCATCGAGCGCGGCACCACGACCAAGGAACGCATGCGCCGCAACTTTGGTATGGCGCATCCCGAGGGCTATCGCAAGGCGCGCCGCCTGATGCGACAGGCCGAGAAGTTTGGGCGACCGGTCCTGTGTCTGGTCGATACCTCGGGCGCGTTTTGCGGCATCGGCGCCGAGGAGCGCGGTCAGGGCGAGGCGATTGCCCAGAACCTTATGGAGATGAGCGGCCTTAAGACGCCGATCGTTTCGGTGGTGACGGGCGAGGGCGGTTCCGGCGGCGCGCTGGCGCTGTCCGTGGCCGACCGTATTCTGATGCTCTCGAGCTCGGCCTATTCGGTCGTGAGCCCCGAGGCATGTGCGTCGATCCTGTGGAAGGACACCGAGCGTGCGGATGAGGCCGCCGAGGCGCTTAAGCTCACGGCTTCCGATCTGCTGGCACTCGGCATTATCGACGGCATTGTCGATGATAGGGGTCTGTCGCATGAGGAGATTGCCGACGCCGTGATGTCCTCGGCATTTGCGGCCTTCGATACGCTTGGGCAGCTCGACGATGCGACCCTCACAAACCTCCGCTACGAAAAGTACCGCGCAATCGGTCACTGCCACACTGTGTGACAAAGGGGCTTTTCCGTATGTCGCATGGGGAAAGGTGCCTTATGTCACAAGTTTCTCAATCGGCCTTGGCGGCGGCAAAGGCAAACGCCATGGCCGTGGTGGACTATCTGTCCAAAAGCATGATGTCGGCGCTGCCGTTTATTGTCTGCGCGGCGCTGTTCCGTACCGTTGCCGTCATTATGGGCGAAGGAATGCTGGGCCTGTGGTCTGCCGATTCCGAAATCTATCGCCTGTTCTACAGTTGGCTCTATAACGCCGGCTACTACTTTTTGCCCATTTATCTTGGCTGGGCCGCCGCTCGCCAGCTCGGTTGCTCGGAGCAGCTGGGCATGATGTTGGGCGGTGTATTGATTGCGCCCGATTTGCTCAAGCTTGTCGATGCCGTATCGACAACGGGAGCATCGATGACTTCCGTGTACGGGCTGCTCCCCGCGCCGGTCAACGATTACACGACGACTGTTATCCCGGTTCTCATCTCGGTGCCCGTGCTATGGCGAGTGGAGTGTTTCTTTAAGCGCGTTATCCCCAAGGCCGTGGCGTTTTCATTTGTTCCGTTTGCGACCATGCTCGTCATGGTTCCGGTATCCCTGTGTATCACGGCGCCGGCGGGCAGCTATCTGGGAATGTTGCTGGGCCAGCTTATGTTTATGCTTGGCAATTCCGGTGGCGTCGTGTCGCTGCTCACGCTCATGGGGCTCGCCGCGGGCTGGGAGTTCCTTAAGATCGCGGGCGTCAGCAATGTTGTTCTATCGCTCGCCTATGCGCAGTTCATGAGTGTGGGAACGGATTCGTGCATCCTGATCGCCGCGACGATGGCAACGTTCGCCGTTTGGGGCATGCCCTTCGGTGCCGCGCTCCGCGTTGCGGATAAGGACGAGAAGGCGCTCATGCTGGGCTATTCAATCTCGGGCGTGCTTGGCGGCGTGAGCGAGCCGGCGCTGTACGGTTGCGGCTTTAAATATGGCAGGTGCCTGACGTGCATGGCCATTGGCGGTGCCGTTGGAGGCCTTGTCGCGGCCGTGGGTCACGTTACGGCCTATACCATCGGTATGACGAATGTCCTCATGGTCATTGGCTTTGCCACGGGCGGCATCTCAAACCTGCTGTGGTGCTGTGCTGCCGGCGGTGTGGCATTTGCGGTGTCTGCGGCGCTGAGCTACTGCTTTGGTGTGGTGCCGACGAAGGAACAGGCGACGGTGGACGGAGCCATTTCGTCCGAAACCTCAAAGAACGTGGCCGAAGCAAGCGCATAAATCGACGCGATAAAGGGACAGTCCCGCGTTTCGCATTTCAAGGCTGCAGCCCCTGTGGGTTGCGGCCTTTTTTGTATCTGGAGGACAAAGTGGCTACACTACAATCCGATCAAGCAATAGATATATAAGTAGTGCCGTGGGGGCGGATGTAGATGGTCGAGTGGATTGTTAAGCGCGCGCAAGGCGATCGTGCACGCGTGGGTACGTTGACGGGCATGGTATGTATCGTTGCCAATGTGGCACTTTGTGCCGCGAAGGGTGTCATCGGCGTGGTGTCGGGATCGGTTTCGATTGTGGCGGACGCCATGAACAACCTATCCGATGCCAGTTCGAACATCGTGAGCGTGCTGGGCTTTAAGCTGGCCAGCAAGCCGGCCGACCCCGAGCATCCTTACGGCCATGGTCGCTACGAGTACCTCTCGGGCCTGGTCGTGGCGGCGCTCGTTCTGCTGATTGGCCTCGAACTGGTGAAGTCTTCGGTAGCGCGCATTGTCCACCCCGAGCCTGTCGAGTTCTCGCTTGCCCTGGTGGCGGTTCTGGTGCTTTCGATGGTCGTTAAGCTGTGGATGGCGGCCCTCAACCAAAAGCTCGGCGATCGCATTGAGTCCGAGACGCTGCGCGCGACCGCGCAGGATTCCAAGAACGATGTCCTTGCCACGGGTGCCGTGCTGGCGTGCGCAATCGTCTCGCAGGTGACAGGCGTCAACCTCGATGCCTGGGTGGGACTCGCCGTTGGCGCCTATATTGGCTGGAGCGGCTTTGAGCTCATCCAAGATACGGTGAGCCCGCTTTTGGGCCAGGCGCCCGACCCCAAACTCGTCGAGCATATCCGCAGCAAGATCATGAGCTACCCTGGCGTTTTGGGCGTCCACGACCTGATGGTCCACGACTACGGTCCGGGCAGGAAGTTCGCGAGCGCCCACGCCGAGATGGCGGCAGAAGCCGATCCGTTGGAAAGCCACGACACGCTCGACAATATTGAGCAGGCATTTAGGAACGAAGACGGCATGATCGT
>CAKUEZ010000044.1 GCA_934646965.1 uncultured Collinsella sp.
GGCGGTGTAGCTCAGTTGGTTAGAGCACACGGTTCATACCCGTGGCGTCACTGGTTCGAATCCAGTCACCGCTACCATAGGTAACACGGTGGCTTCTCAATAGTATGTTGAGAGGCCACTATGGTATAAAGGCAAAGTCCCGTCCGGGGACGACCTGTTAAGAGGAGGGCTTTATGGCCAAAGAGAAGTTTGAGCGCACTAAGCCGCATGTTAACATCGGCACCATTGGTCACGTCGACCACGGCAAGACCACGCTGACCGCCGCCATCACCAAGGTTCTCTCTGAGACCGAGGGCTGCAAGGCTGACTTCACTGCGTTCGAGAACATCGACAAGGCTCCCGAGGAGCGCGAGCGCGGCATCACGATCTCCGTCTCCCACGTCGAGTACGAGACTGCTGCCCGTCACTACGCTCACGTTGACTGCCCGGGCCACGCTGACTACGTCAAGAACATGATCTCCGGTGCTGCTCAGATGGACGGCGCTATCCTGGTCATCGCCGCTACCGACGGCCCCATGGCTCAGACTCGCGAGCACATCCTGCTTGCCCGTCAGGTCGGCGTTCCCTACATCGTCGTCTTCCTGAACAAGTGCGACATGGTCGACGATGACGAGCTCATCGACCTCGTCGAGATGGAGACCCGTGAGCTCCTCTCTGAGTACGATTTCCCCGGCGACGACATCCCCGTCATCCGTGGTTCCGCTCTGGGCGCTCTCGAGGGCGACGCCAAGTGGATGGACGCCATTCGCGAGCTCATGAAGGCCGTCGACGAGTACATCCCGACGCCTGCTCGTAACAACGACCTCCCGTTCCTGATGGCCGTTGAGGACGTTATGACCATCTCCGGCCGTGGTACCGTTGCTACCGGCCGTGTCGAGCGCGGTGAGCTCAAGCTCAACGAGCCCGTCGAGATCGTCGGCATCAAGGATACCCAGAACACCGTCGTTACCGGTATCGAGATGTTCCGTAAGTCCATGGACTTCTGCGAGGCTGGCGACAACGTCGGTCTGCTGCTCCGCGGCATCAAGCGCGAGGACATCGAGCGTGGCCAGGTTCTTTGCAAGCCCGGTTCGGTTACCCCGCACACCAAGTTCACCGGTGAGATCTACGTTCTGACCAAGGAGGAGGGCGGCCGTCACACCCCGTTCTTCGATGGTTATCGTCCTCAGTTCTACTTCCGTACCACCGACGTTACCGGTACGGTCAAGCTCCCCGAGGGCACCGAGATGGCTATGCCTGGTGACCACATCACCATCGAGGGCGACCTCATTCACCCGATCGCCATGGAGGAGGGCCTGCGCTTCGCTATCCGCGAGGGTGGTCACACCGTCGGTTCGGGCATCGTCTCCACGATCATTGAGTAAATTAGCTCTCTGATATAGCTGACTTAGAGAACCCGGCACTTATATGGGTGCCGGGTTCTTTTCTGCAATGGATATTGAGCCGTTGCTGGTGTCGAGAGGATCGATAATGGTCCTGAGTGCACCGTCGATTAGATCTCGCTGGCTTCATTGATGTGTTCCAAATATGAATGGATCCAGCGAGAACCAATTGATTCGAGGTTTTCATTGACAGCACTTACGTAGAGCTGATAAAGTAACAACTCGTGCCCGTACGGGGCGGATATGAAAGGTTCAGGATACATGCGTACTCTAGTTACTCTTGCGTGCACTGAGTGCAAGCGCCGCAACTATACGACCACCAAGAACAAGTCGACCATGCCTGATCGTATGGAGATCAAGAAGTATTGCCCCTGGTGCCGTCACCACACGCTGCACAAAGAGACTCGCTAGTCTCTAGTTACATACGCCAGTAGTTCAATTGGTAGAGCATCGGTCTCCAAAACCGAGTGTTGAGGGTTCGAGTCCTTCCTGGCGTGCCAGTCATTATTCCGTAAGCTCCCACTTGGGGGCTTACGGTTTACTCATGTATAAGCGCATTGCGCGGAGGTAACCCAAATGGCCAACAAGAAGAACAAGAAGAAGGCTCAGCAGCCGGCACCCGCCAACAACGCTGCCGCCAACTCCAAGGTTGAGGCCAAGAAGGCCGTTGCCAAGAAGAACGAGAAGGCTGCGAAGTCCAAGAAGAACGAGAAGCCTGGTTTCTTCGCCCGCACCAAGAAGTATTTCGCTTCGGTCAAGTCCGAGATGAAGCGTGTTACGTGGCCCGATAAGAAGGAACTCGTGAACTACTCGGTCGTCGTTTGCGCTTCTCTGATTGTCGTCGGCGTCGTCATCGCTCTGCTCGATGCTGGCTTTGGCGAGGCTCTTGCTCTGTTCTCTGGATTGAGGGGCTAAACCATGTCTAAGCGTTGGTACGTCGTTCACACTTACTCTGGATACGAGAACCGCGTTAAGTCCGATCTCGAGCATCGTATCGAGACCATGGGCATGCAGGATCGTATCTTTGATATCGAGATTCCTATGGAGCGCGTCACCGAGATTAAAGAGGGTGGCAAGCGCGAGACCAAGGATTCCAAGATCTTCCCGGGTTATGTCCTGGTCCGCATGGAGATGGATGACGATGCATGGACGTGTGTTCGCAACACGCCCGGCGTCACCGGTTTCCTGGGCGGAAACGGCAAGCCCGCTCCGCTTTCTCGCGACGAGTACAACAAGATGACTCGTCGTCCCGGTAAGGGCGATTCGCCCAAGCGCACCTCGGTTGATATCCAGGTCGGCACGTCCGTCCGCGTCACCGATGGCCCGCTTACCGACTTTGATGGCAAGGTCTCCGAGGTTAACACCGAGGCTGGCAAGCTCAAGGTCACGCTGATGATCTTTGGCCGCGAGACGCCGGTCGAGCTCGACTTTAACCAGGTCGCTGTCATCGCTTAAGTTTTCGTCCGTTCGCGCGAGCGTGCTTCTTCTGTGACTGCTCATCTCAGAAGTGCTTCTAACACGTGCGTGCTTACGATATAGCAAGTACTTCACACTCGTGATTCGAAAGGAATGACCATGGCTGAGAAGAAGGTTGCCAACGTCATTAAGCTCCAGATTCCTGCTGGTGCCGCTAACCCCGCTCCTCCCGTCGGCCCCGCCCTGGGCGCTGCTGGCGTGAACATCATGCAGTTCTGCCAGGCCTTTAACGCCGAGACGCAGGACAAGAAGGGCGACATCATCCCCGTTGAGATCTCTGTCTACGAGGATAAGTCCTTCTCCTTCATCACCAAGACCCCGCCGGCGGCTCACCTCATCAAGAAGGAGCTGAACCTCAAGTCTGGTTCCGCTAAGCCCCAGGCCGACAAGGTCGGTCAGCTCTCCCAGGAGCAGCTCACCAAGATCGCCGAGATCAAGATGCCGGACCTCAATGCCAACGACATTGACGCCGCCAAGAAGATCATCGCCGGTACCGCCCGTTCCATGGGCGTCACCATCGCTGAGTAGCGATTTCTTTAGGTAATGGCGGGTGCTCCGACCGGGGCGCCCGTTATATGTGTGCAATAGGGCACACGATACGATGTGGGAGGGCTCGCGCCCGTTTAACCACAGGAGGTAATGCACATGGCTAAGCATGGTAAGAGCTATAAGGCCGCTGCCGAGAAGATTGACCGCGCCACGCTCTACACCCCCCTTCAGGCTGCCAAGCTCATCAAGGAGCTCGACACCGCCAAGTTCGACGAGACCGTCGAGGCCCATTTCCGTCTGGGCATCGATACTCGTAAGGCTGACCAGAACATCCGTGGTTCCATCTCCCTGCCCCACGGCACCGGCAAGACCGTTCGTGTTGCCGTCTTCGCCGAGGGCGAGAAGGCCCGCGAGGCTGAGGCTGCCGGCGCCGACATCATCGGTTCCGACGAGCTCGTCGCCCAGATCCAGAAGGGCGAGATCAACTTCGACGCCGCTATCGCTACGCCGAACATGATGGCCAAGGTTGGCCGCATCGGTAAGATCCTTGGTCCCCGTGGCCTCATGCCGAACCCCAAGCTCGGCACCGTGACCATGGACGTCGCCAAGATGGTCTCCGAGCTCAAGGCTGGCCGCGTTGAGTACCGCGCCGACCGCTACGGCATCTGCCACGTGCCCCTGGGCAAGAAGTCCTTCTCCGAGCAGCAGCTCGTTGAGAACTACGCTGCCCTGTACACCGAGATCCTGCGCGTCAAGCCCTCTTCTGCTAAGGGTAAGTACGTCAAGTCCATCTCCGTGTCTTCCACCATGGGCCCTGGCGTCAAGGTCGATCCCGCTGTCCAGCGTGACTTCCTGGCTGAGTAACTTTTAGTTACTGCCTGAGCAAAGCAAGCATTGCTAAAGAAACCCGGTTCTGCCTCGTGCAGGGCCGGGTTTCTTGCTATCGCGCCACCAAAACCACCACGAAGGGGACCTGCACCTTTGTGGTGCCCCAGGTCACCCCGAAAGAGGAGCGACGCGTACTTTGACGCGAGCGACGGTCTGAGGGGCGAGATGGGGTGATTGGTGCCGGCGCAGCGCCATGCCTTAAAGGTGGTTACCAGGGTGTCTTGCCGAATGAGGACTCGACGGCGTCGTGGCGTTTGAGTTCGCGGCGCATGGTCTGTGAATTGATCCATGCCGCCTGCCAGCCGCGGATAGGGTAGCGCGTCTCGTCGAGTTCGAACTGCGTATAGCCGCAGGCGTTAATGATCGTCGTCCCACATGCGTGTTGGCGCTCCCGCTGAAAGTCGGGGCCGTAGCTCTGATGTACATGCCCATGCACCATGTAGTCGGGGGTCCAAGACTCGAGCGCCGTGTTAAAGCATTCGAATCCTCGATGCGGCAGGTCGTCCAGATCACCCATGCCCGCAGCGGGCGCATGGGTCAGTAGGATGTCACAGCCGCCGACCATCCTGACCTTGCGCGACAGCTTGCGCACGCGCTTGGCCATCTCGCGCTCGGTATACATGTTGGCCCCGTCGCGATAACGCATGGAGCCGCCGAGGCCCGCGATGCGAACGCCTCGGTACGTGTACACACTGTCTTCTACGCAGATGCATCCTCCCGGCGCATGGCGTGCGTAACGATCGTCGTGGTTGCCGCGTACGTAGATGAGCGGCTTGTTGATAACGGTGACCAAAAACTCAAGATAGTCTGGGTCCAGATCTCCGGCGGACAAAATCAGGTCGACGCCCTCAAAGCGCTCCTTGCGAAAGCACTCCCAAAGGCATCGTTCTTCGGTATCGGCTATGGCAAGGATCTTCATAGGGCGGTGACTCCCGGCTCATCGTCGAGCTGCGGAATGGCGCCCACCACGTTATCTGCCAGCCAGTCCATCTCGACGATCTGCGTGCTCGGCAGCGGAGGGAAGCCCTCGATCTGCACCACGCCGTCTTGGCTGTGGAGCTCGCCGCCAAAGGGGTTGATGGAGCCCTCGACGATGCCGTTGCGGAGCAGCTGCACGAGCTTGCGTGTCTGATAGGGCAGACCCGGGGCGTAGCGAATATCGATAACGCCCGAGCTCATGCCGTACCAGTAGTTGACGGCGCGCACCCGGTTGTCGTCGCTGGTCTCGTCCCACGTACCGTGCAGCAGGCTGCGCACGATGAGCTCGTAGTAACGGCCCCAGTTCCATACCGGCATGGCGATGCCAGTGACCTTGCCGTCGACCATGCGGTGGAGTCCGTAGGCGGTGGGGTCTTCCAGCGACTTGGACATGTCGGCGCCGGTCATGACGCTCACGCCCTCGCGGCGCATGGCCTCGGCAAGACCGCCGGCGGGCACATCGCCCCAGGTGAGGATGACCTGCGCACGCGGATCGAGCAGCGAGGCGCCGATCGCAAAGGCATTGATCTCGCTGAGCGCACCCGATGCGAAAACCGACGCGTGGTAGCCAATGCGGTGGTTATCTGCCATGCTGGCGGCGAGGGCGCCCAAGAGGAACTTCGCCTCGTACATCTTTCCAAAGTATGAGCGGACGCTTTGGTGGGGGAGGCCAATGGAGCAGTTGAGGAATCGCACCTGGGGATACTCAACGGCTGCCCTGAGCGTGTATTCCATCAGACGGTGCGAGGTCGAGAAGATGACGTTCGCCCCATGTTTAACGGCGGTCTCCACGGCGGCGTAGAACACGTCCGGATCGTGGCAGTCCTCGAATGCCTCGGTGCGCACGATGCCGCCAAAGTGCTCGTCGAGATACTGGCGTCCCTGGTCGTGCAGGCTGTCCCAGCTCGACGTGGCGCAGGGGAATTCGTGGATGAAGGCGATGCGCAGGGGATTGGCCGCCGAGTAGACGGTCTTTCCCATAAAGAAGTTGAGCACACCGGAGGTGGACTTGGCAGGCGCCTCCTCCTCGTCGACGCTCGGTGCCTCGACAAGATCGACCTTTTCTTCGTCGCTTTTGCCGGCAATGACCAGCTCGCGCCAAATCTTGCACAGGCGGTTGACGACGATATCCGTCGGCGTATCCAGCAGGCGATCCTGGTTATACACGTTGAGGTAGACGAGCATGGCGTCGGCCGGCGTAATGTCCAGGTGATCGCCGCCTGCGCGAAGGTAGGCGCGCTTAAAGAGCAGGAAGGTGTGGCGCAGGTAGTCGACCTTTTTCTGCGGCCACTTTTCGACGAGATCTTGGCCGAGCATCTTGGCGAGCGTCTCGTAGCTTCCCTCGCGCGAGAATTCGATCTCGTACAGGGGACAGACGTACCAAAAGGCACAGAACTCGCCATAGAGGCGGCTTTCGACGGAATCCCACTTGCCGGGGTAGAGGCGGGTGACCTTGGCCGAAACCGTCGGGGCGTCCAGGAATTTGAGGACACTGACGCGCTTGTTGCCCTCTTGGACGTAGAACCGGTGCATGAACTCGGTGACGATGATTGGGTCGCGATAACCCTCGGTCACCTGAATGTCGTAGAGGTTGGACCACTTGCGGGCGAACTCGGTGTTAAACGGCAGCAGGGGCATGAAGTTGCACGAAAAGGCGGACTGACGGCCCTTGGTAACCGTGCCGACGACCATCTCGAGCGGAATGTCCCTCAGGCCGATGTTTTCGCGTCGGCCACAGGGGAGCTGGGCGACGAGGCTATCGAGGTCCGTGAGGTACGGGTGTTCGCTTTGGCTGATGGCGCGACGGCGTCCCTGCTCGCCGCGCTTGCGTGCTTGACGATAGGCCTCTTCCATGGATTCGCTCCTTTAGTCGTTTAAACAACTATATGGAACATGGTACCATCGTCTCGGTCGCCCGAAAAGGGACAGTTCGTAAAGGACGGCCGGGCCATTAAGAAATAAACCGCTCATTTGCCCAGATAAAACCTGCCAAAATAAACCTGTCCCTCTTTGGCAGGTTAGGCGATGATGGGGGCGATGGCGCGGATGCAGGCGTCGGCGGCGGTGAAGGTCGTGCTGTCGTCGCTCACGATAAAAATGATCTTGCCCTTGATGCTAAAGTCGCCGATCTCGCTAAAGAGCACATAGGGCTCCTTGTCAAAGCCCGAGATGGGCGAGACAGCCGTTTTGGTGGCATCGGTGAGCTCATCTGCTAGCGCGTCAAGGGAGGCCCACTTAGACGTGTCCTTTACGGCAACGGGAACGGCCACGCGCCCAAAGGGCATGAGATGCACGAGCGTGTTCTTGGAGATGTTGGAGTTGGGGACGATGATGGTCTGACCACAGGCGTCCTCGATAGTCGTGTGGCGCCAGGTGATGTCTTGGACCACGCCCGACACGCCGCCGACCTCGATGTTGTCGCCGGGCTTGATGATGCCCATAAACGTCACCTGCATGCCGCCGATGAGGTTCGAAAGCGTGTCCTGAAAGCCGAGCGAGATGGCGATGCCGCCAACGCCAAGAGCGGCGACGAGGGCGTTTGCGTTAATGCCAAAGCAGTTGTCGAGGATAAAGCTGCCGCCGATCATCCAGATAACGGCGCGCGCGATGTTGATGAAGATGCTCGATGCTGGAAGCGGGTTGTCGTCGCGGTTGAGCAGATGGTGCAGGGTCTTGGATACGACCTTGGCGGCGACGGCAGTGCCCAGGGCCAAGATGCCGGCCCAGATGATGTTGTGGACCCATCGCTGCGCAAAGAAATGAAGAATCGGCTCAAACAATTCCATGTAGGGAAACCTCCTAATGATCGTCCAACCATGATACCCACCAAAAAGCCCGTCCGATCAAATTCGGACGGGCTTCTGTGCTCGATATAAGGTTTGCGAGGTGTGGGCAGCGAGGCCCGGCGCCTGGATTAGCGGCGGCGTTTCCAGATGATGCCGAGGACGATGATGACGATGCCGCCGATGAGACATGCGCCGATCATGACCAGCGTGCGGTCTCCCGTTGCGGCGAGCTTGCCGGTCGTCTTCTTGGTGATGACCGTCGTTGCCGTCTTAGACGAGGGCTCGGGCGTCGGGACCGGCGTGGGCGCGGGGTTTTCGGCGGAGCCAAAGCTAATGGTGCCCGCGAGCGAGGCCATTTTGCTCTCCCAGTCGTTTTGGCTGATCAGTGTCCTCAGCGCTGCTTCGCACGTGCCCCACTCGGTGTGCTTGGCAGCGTTTGCGAAGGTGGGGAAGTCAGCCGTATTGGTGATGATGTAGTTGTTGGTGGCGACGGTATAGGTCTTGGCGGGGTCGAGCGCGGTGCCGTCCTTGGTAAGCGTGGCGCTCACGATGCGCTTGCCCTCGGGCTGCGTCCAGTCGATGGTCACGTTGATGCCGCCGAAGGAAAGGACGCTGCCGGAGTCATTGGGCATCTTGTACTCGTCTTGCGCCTCCTGCTCGGTGTGGCCCTCTGCCACATAGGCTTGTTGCAGCTCGTAGATGTCGTTGCATTTGTTACTGATCTCCAGCGAGTGCTCAAGCGCGGCGAGGAAGTCCGCACCGGTCATGGTCCAAGTCTCGACGGTGTTGCCGTAGGGCGAGATGGCGATGACGTTGCCGGCGGTCACGTCTCCCGCCGCGATGCCGCCGCGGATGCCACCCGCGTTCTCAATAGCAAGGTCCGCGCCCGTCAGGGCAAGATAAGAGCCACAGATCACGTGGCCGATGGTCTGCTCCTTGGTGGTGTCTCCCGCTTTGCTGGGGCGGAAATCGGTAGTGCGCACCATTTCCCAGCCGTGCGTACCCTCGGCATTCTCGCCGTAGAAATAGTTAGTGGCGGATGTGCCGAGGACCTTGTTCGATTCCTTTTTAAAGGCCTCGTCGAGCGGCTTGATCTTGTTGCGGACGCCTTCAAGGCAGCTTTTGTAGTCGGAGCCCTTGTTCGGGTCGGCCAAAAGGTCGCTGACGTCCTTGGCGGTGTAGAGCTTCTCGATGCTTTCGTCTGCGGGTACCGTAATCTCGTCATCGTCGGTTGCCTCGGTGCCCTTGGTGTTGTACCCATAGGGGATGGAAAGCAGTCCCACCTCGGCAAAGGCGCTGCCGGCCTCGACGACGCGGACCGGCTTGCCATCGGCGCCCGTTACGTTTTCATCCAGGTTGATGTGCTCGTGGCCTGCGATCAGGGCATCGACGCCTTTGAGCTGCGCGGCAAAGGTCTTGGCGTTGAGCGTATGCGCGATGCAGACAACAACATCGCAGCCTTGGTCCTCGCGTAGTCGCTTGGCCTCGGCATTGATGGCGCCGGCGGCACTCGAGAAGCTGGTGCCCGTGACCAGGTCCGCGCGCAGCGAGGATCCCAGCGACTCATCCATAGCGCCCACGACGCCGACTTTGATCTGGTAGCTAAACGTTGAGGTGCCCTCGTTGTCCTTCCAGGTGCGGCTGAGCGTCCTGGTGATGCTTGAGCTCCATACGCCGTTCGAGGACGTTGCGTTTGCGCAGAGCATGGCGAAGGGCGAGCTGGTGGTGCTATAGCCGGTCATGGTACGAAGCTTGTCCGCACCATAGCTCCAGTCATGGTTACCCGGTGTGGTCGCGTCGTAACCGTCAGCATAGAAGGTGTCCATGAGCTCGGCGATGCTCTTGCCCTCGCTCATGGTGGCAAAGGATTGCCCGTGGAAGGTGTCGCCCGCGTCGAGCAAAAGATCGGGGGCGTTGCTCTGGGCGCTATAGAGGACTGCCAGTCCGTCGAAGCCGACAGTACCGGTGCCCTTGCTTGCGTCGTAGTCGTACTTGTAGCTGCCGTGGATATCGTTGGTGTGCATCACGGTCACGTTGCCGTTGATTGTCTGGGGCAGATCGCCCGCAAGGGCGAGGCTGGGTGCGCCAGTGAGCACGCCGGCAAGCAGCGCGGCGGTTAACGCAAGGCGGGGGAGGAGTCTTTTCATGGCAGTCTCCTTAGTCCTTAACCAGAATGCCTGGTTGAATATCGGAATATCGACATGATATGCCAAAACCACCACGAAAGTGCCTGTCCCCTTCGTGGTGGTTTTGACGTTTGCGCAGATAAAACCTGCCAAAATAAACCTGTCCCTTTTTGGCAGGTGTTAGCTCAGCAGCATGCGGTCGTTGGCGAGCTCGCCGCCCGAGACCTCCTCGAACTTCTGGAGCAGGTCGGCCACGGTGAGCGACTTCTTCTCGTCGCCCGCCACGTCGTAGATTACGTGACCCTCGTGCATCATGATCAGGCGGTTGCCCAGACGGATGGCGTCGTTCATGTTGTGCGTGACCATTAGCGTGGTCAGGTGGTTCTCGTCGACGATCTCCTCGGTCAGGTTGAGCACCTTCGATGCCGTCTTGGGGTCGAGGGCCGCCGTGTGCTCGTCGAGCAGCAGCAGGCGCGGCTTGGTGAGCGTGGCCATGAGCAGGGTGAGCGCCTGACGCTGGCCGCCCGAGAGCAGGCCGACCTTAGCGTTGAGGCGCGTGTCCAGGCCAAGGTCCAGGCGCTTGAGCAACTCAACGTACTCGTCCTTCTCGGCCTTGGTGACGCCCCACGAAAGACCACGACGCTGGCCGCGGCGCTTAGCGAGGGCCAGGTTCTCGGCAATCTGCATATCTGCCGCGGTGCCGCGCATGGGGTCCTGGAACACACGGCCCAGGTACTTGGCGCGCTGAGACTCACTCAGGCGCGAGATGTCGTTGCCGTCGAGCTCGATAACGCCCGAATCAAGCGGATACACGCCGGCGATCATGTTGAGCAGCGTGGACTTGCCGGCGCCGTTGCCGCCGATCACGGTCACAAAGTCGCCGTCGTTGAGGGTGAGGTCGACGCCGGTAAGAGCGCGCTTCTCGGTGACGGTACCCTTGTTAAAGGTCTTCTTGACGTGCGAGAGCTTAAGCATCTGCCTCATCTCCTCTCGTATAGGAGCTGCGGAGCTTGTAGCGCTCCCAAACCACGGGGACGCACAGGGCCACGGCGACGATTACGGCGGAGAGCAGCTTCATGTCGTTGGCGTCCATGCCCAGCTGCAGTACGATGGCGCGGATGAGGAAGTAGACCACGGAGCCAAAGACGGCAGAGGCCAGGCGGACGGAGAACTGCGTCAGGCCGCCGGGCAGCAGGCGACCGAGCACCTCGCCGATGACGATGGCGGCAAGGCCGATGACGATGGCGCCGGTGCCCATGCCAATGTCAGCGTACTTCTGGCTCTGGCAGATGAGCGCACCGGCAAGGCCGATGAGGGCGTTGGAGAGCACGAGGGCGATCATCTTGGTGGTGTTGGTGTTAACGCCCAAGGCGCGGATCATGTACTCGTTGTTGCCGGTGGCACGCAGCGCCGAGCCGATCTCGGTGCCAAAGAACCAGTACAGGATGGCAACGATCGCCACGGCCAAAATGATGCCCAGGATAATGGCAACGGTGGACTGCGGTAGGCCGGTCATGTTGCTGACGGACGAGAAGATGGTGCCCTTGGCAAGGATGGGCGTGTTGGACTTGCCCATGATGCGCAGGTTGATGGACCACAGACTGATCTGCGTAAGAATTCCGGCGAGGATCGCGGGGATCTCGAAGACCGTGGTCAGGATGCCCGTGACGGCGCCCGCGATGGCGCCGGCGCACATGCCGGCCAAAACGGCGAGCAGCGGGTCGACGTTATTGTTGACGATGAGCACGGCGCAGACGCAGCCGCCGAGGGCAAAGCTGCCGTCGCAGGTCATATCGGGGATGTCGAGCAGGCGGAACGTGATAAACACGCCAAGCACCATAATGCCCCAGAGGACGCCCTGCGAAACGGCGCCCTGCAATGCAATGAGCATGCTTCATACCTCCTAGAATTGGGTGGACACGTGAGTCACCATGATAGCGGTAACCATGCATAAAAGAGTTGCGGACAGACTTTTGTCTCATCCGAAACGAGCAGGGCGAACGCCGGTCTTTGGCGTTCGCCCCTGTGGCTCAGATATTGAATAACACGGCTGTAACGCGAGCACGGGCTCTAGACGCATCGCCGCGCATGGCGTTACTCGTCCAGAGCGGAAAGGTCGATACCCAGAGCCTCGGCCATCTCGTCGTTCTTGACGACGACCAGGTCCTTGCTCGAGAGGTGCTTAATAGCCATGTCCTCGGGCTTGGCCTCGCCCTTCAGGATCTTGACGGCCATCTCGCCCGCAGCGTAGCCCAGGTCCTCGTAGTTGATGGAGAGGGTGAACAGGCCGCCGGCCATGCACATGCCCTCCTCGCCGGTCACGAAGGGAAGCTTGTTCTCCTTGCAGATCTGGCCGACCTGCGAGGCGCCCGCGGCGATGGTGTTGTCGGTGGGCGAGTACAGCGCGTCGACCTTGCCCACGGCGGACTCGACGACGGATTGGATCTCGTTGGAGCTCGAGACGGTGAAGTCGGTGTACTCGAGGCCCAGCTTGTCGAGCTCCTTCTTGGCGGCCTTGATCTGGACGTCGGAGTTGGACTCGGCGGTGCAGTAGAGCAGACCGACCTTCTTAACGTCGGGCAGGACCTTCTGCATCATCTCGAGCTGCTCGGCGACCGGGGTGAGGTCGGAAGCGCCGGTGACGTTGGTGCCGGGCTTGTCGTTGTCCTGGACCAGGCCGGAGGCGGCGTAGTCGGTGATGGCGCAGCCCACGATGGGGATATCGGCGGTGGCGCCGGCAGCGGCCTGCGCGGCGGGCGTAGCGATGGCATAGATCAGGTCGACGCCGTCGCCTACGAACTTGTCGGCAATGGACTTACACGTGGACTGGTCGTTCTGGGCGTTCTTCTGGTCGATCTTGACCTTAAGGCCGCTCTCCTTGATGGCCTTGACAAAGCCATCGTTGGCGGCGTCGAGCGCGGAGTGCTCGGTGAGCTGCAAAACGCCGATGGTGTAGTCGGAACCGGCGGCAGCAGAGCCGGAGCCAGAGTTGCCACCGCATCCGGCGAGCGGAGCGAGCGCGAGCAGGCCGGCGGAGACCAGAAGGCTCCTGCGGCTGATGGTGATGTCCTTCATATCATTACCCCCAGTATAAAAATGGCTGGAAACACTGCACTGGGAAAAAGTGCAAGTGGAACTATAGTAACGCGGATGTCCATTTTTACAACATCTGGGCGGGTTATTTAATAGGGAATTGCGCGGACGGCGGAATCGGCCGATGGACGGTGGCGGTTAGGCGGCGGGCGCGGGCCGCTCGCCCTCGTCCAGGGCGGCGAAGAGCTTTTTGCCGTCGAGTAGGCGCGTGCAGACGTTCCTCATGCGGCTGACCTCTACGGTGCGTAGGGTGTCATCGATGACCCGGTCGTCGTGGACGGTGCCCAGCAGATATGAGATCCCATCTCGCTGCCTGATGGCAAACGGCTGTATGGTCATCCGAATTGCCTCGTCCGCGCCGTGCGGCCCGATGCCCAAGAGGTCAAAACTCACAGAAGTACCTTGGTCTATAGCCTGCTCGATAAGCTCGCAGGCGTCGATGCGCGTAGCGGGCGGCTTGGCGCCTTTGGCGGGTGCGTTGGAGATGACCGGTGCCGGCTCGGGCGCATTGAGGTAGCCACGAACGTCGACACTCGCCATGTCGACAAGGTGCCTGGCCATGCGCTTTCTGATCGCGACAGGCGTGGAGCGGTTTCGCATGACCATGCCGTGCAGACGAACGATCTCCTCGTCCGTGAGCGGGCGAGTGAGCAGGCGGTAGCCCACGCCGCGCTTGTATTCGATTTCGTATCCGGCGCGGCGTAGTGCGGAAATGGCGGTATAGATACTGCGGCGTGCTGCCGAGATGGGCATCTGGGCGGGGTTATCGGGATGGGCGAGATGCTCGGCCAGCTCATCGGGAAGCAGGGCCTTGTCCTCGCCGGTGTGGTCGCTTAGGACCTGCAGGATTCGCACGGCGCGATAAGCGGCAAGCGAAGCGGCTCCCCTGGTGGTGGCCCCGTAGTTTTCAACAGCGATTTCGGTCATGGCGCCCACATCCTTTCCGTTCCCGGGCGATGGCGGCTTTGAGCCTAGGGTGCCGCGTTCGACCGAGAACGCCTGACGTCTTGGACGGTCGGTCTGAGCCGGTGAACGGCGGGTCGAGTTTTCAACAGCCCTGCTCAACTGACCAAAAGCTTGCCAAAAGCTTGACGGATGCTGTTGAAAAAAGCGCCCCTCGGCTGTTGCCGAGAGGCGCTAGCGCGGTGCGGTGCGGCGCACGAGGAAGTGCGGCGATTAGAAATCGGCGTTGCCCACGGTGCGGGGATGCGGCAGGACGTCGCGGATGTTGCCCACGCCCGTCAGGTACATGACCAGGCGCTCGAAGCCCAGGCCGTAACCGGCGTGCTTGCAGGATCCGTAGCGGCGCAGGTCCAGATAGTACTTGTATTGCTCGGGGGCCATGCCCAGGTCCTTGATGCGACCCTCGAGCAGATCCAGGCGCTCCTCGCGCTGGGAGCCGCCGATGATCTCGCCGATGCCCGGCACCAGGCAGTCGGCGGCGGCGACGGTCTTGCCGTCGTCGTTCATGCGCATGTAGAAGGCCTTGATCTCGGCAGGGTAGTCGGTCACGAAGGTCGGGCGCTTAAAGTGCTCCTCGGTCAGGAAGCGCTCGTGCTCAGTCTGCAGGTCGATGCCCCAGCTGACGGGGTAGTCGAACTTGTGGCCGGCGGCGACAGCCTGCTCCAGGATCTCGACGGCCTCGGTGTAGGTGACGCGGGCAAAGTCGGAGTTTGCCACGTGGTTCAGGCGCTCGATGAGGCCCTTATCCACAAACTTGTTGAGCATGTTGAGCTCGTCAGGGCAGATGGCCATGACGTCCTTGAGCACGTACTTGAGCATGGCCTCGGCGTTATCCATATAGTCGTTGAGGTCGGCGAAGGCCATCTCGGGCTCGATCATCCAAAACTCGGCAGCATGGCGCGTGGTGTTGGAGTTCTCAGCGCGGAAGGTGGGGCCAAAGGTGTACACGTCGCCAAAGGCCATGGCGAAGTTCTCGGCGTTGAGCTGGCCGGATACGGTAAGGCTCGCGTGCTTGCCAAAGAAGTCCTGGCTCCAGTCGACCTCGCCGGCCTCGGTGAGAGGCGGGTTTTTGGGGTCGAGCGTGGTCACGCGGAACATCTCGCCGGCACCCTCGCAGTCACTCGTGGTGATGATGGGGGTGTTGACGTAGACAAAGCCCTGCTCCTGGAAGAAGCGGTGGATGGCAGCCGCGGCGACGGAGCGAATACGGAACACGGCGCGGAAGAGGTTGGTGCGCGGACGCAGGTGCTGCTGGGTGCGCAGGAACTCGACGGTGGCGCGCTTCTTCTGCAGCGGGTAGTCCGGAGCGCTCGTGCCCTCGACCACGATGGAGGCGGCAGTGAGTTCAAAAGGCTGCGGCGCGTCGGGCGTCAGCTTGACGGTGCCGGTGCAGATGAGGGCGGCCGAGACGTTTTGGTGGGCGATCTCGTCGTAGTTGTCGAGTGCCTCGCGGTTCATGACGACCTGCAGGTCGCGGAAGCAACTGCCGTCGTTGAGCGTAACGAAGCCAAAGTTCTTCATGTCGCGGACGGACTTGACCCAGCCGGCAACGGTGACGGTCTGGCCGCCGAGCGACTCGGCATCGGCATAGAGCTGCGCGATTTTGGTGCGGTTCACGTATCCTCCCAT
>CAKUEZ010000045.1 GCA_934646965.1 uncultured Collinsella sp.
GCGCAGTGCGCTCCTTGGTGGCGGCGTCGATTTGAGCCTGGAGGTCGGCGGCCTTGGCACGGGCAGCCTTGGTATCGGCCTTCACGCCCTCCTCGAACTTGGCGATGATGGCCTGCGCGCGAGTCTCGCGGTCGAGCGCCTCCTTATGGGCGACGACGACGTCCTTGCGGGTGTGCTCGATCTTGTCCAGGCGCTTGGCCAGGGTGGCGAGCTCGTTCTCCAGGTCCTGTACCTCGCGGTAGTCGGAACCGTCGACATGGCGCTTCTTGGCGGCCTCGATGGCGTTGTTGGTCTGGATCTCGGTGGTGTTGAGGTCGTCGAGCTCAATGTCCAGGTCCTTGCGCTGGGCGTAGAGCTTGGTCATCTCGGACTTGAGCTTTACATAGGTCTTGCGCTTGGAAGCGAGCTCCTTGAGCTCCGGCATATTGGCAAGTTCGCTCTTGTTGCGGGCGAGCTCCAAATCGATCTGTTGCAGCTTGAGTAGCGTAGCGCCGGCGCTCATAAGTTCTCTCCTTTTGTCACAGTCCACCATTGGCAAGGGTTCAGTATTTTAATCGTATGACGGGGGTCGACCCCGGCGTCAACTGCAGAGTTCATCAAGATATCCACGAACGGCTCTTCGGAACGATCGTGGCCAAGCAAGATCACGGACAGCCCGCGCAGGGCGAGGTCCTGCGCCACGTGGTAGCCCGCCTCTCCGGTCACGATGACATCTGCACCGGCGGCGATGGCAAGCTCGCCAAAGTCGCCCAGGGAGCCGCCCAAGATGGTGACGGTGCGGCACACGTGATCGGCTTCGCCCCACACGCGCGGGTCGCTGCCAAATGCCGTGGAGGCACGGGCGGCGAGGTCACGTAGACTACAGGGGTTGTTGAGGGTCGCGAGTGCGCCCAAGCCACAGGCCTCGGGCTCGTCCACATGCTCCAACGAGCTCATGGGCTCAGCACCCAGTAGCTCACTCAGACAGACACGCGCCTCGTGTGAACGGTCCAGATTGGTGTGGAGCGAGATGATGCTCACACCGCAACGGGCCGCCTCGTAGAGCGCCGCGCTGCACTGGGGACGCGCGGAATCGGCCGGACAAAACGCTTCGGGCGCCTTGATGTAGATGGGATGATGCGTCAGCAACACGTTGGCGCCGGCCTCCTGGGCGCGGCACACGTTAGCCTCGGTTGCGTCGAGCGCGCAGGCAACGCCGGTAATCTCGGCGGACGGATCACCGACGGAGAGTCCAATATGGTCCCAACCCTCGGCGTCCGCCTTGGGGTAGCGTGCCAGTAGTCCACGCTCAAGCTCGGCAACGATCATGCGGCACCTACGATCGAGAGCAACGTCTGGGCAAAGTCGTCCAGATCGCCCGGATTCACGCGGTCATCAAACGAGATGCGCAGCGCGCCCAATGCCTGCTCGCGGCCGATGCCCATGGCGCTGAGCACGTGGCTCGGGTCCATGCTGCCGCTCGAGCATGCCGAACCGGCCGACACTTCAAAACCTGCGGCGTCGAGCTTGATGATGAGCTCCTCGGAGTCCATGTCGTCAACGTAGATCGATACCATGCCGGGCAGGCGATCGGCCTGCGCGTAGTCGCCCATGGTGGCGTGAATGCGCGGATGGGCAGTGAGCGTGGCATAGAGCTTGTCGGACAAGGCCTGCAGCGTCGCGCGCTCCTGGCCCACATTCGGCAGCAACGCGGAAGCGGCAGCGGCAAAAGCCAACTGCGTGCGCAGGTCTTGCGTACCGGCGCGACGACCGGCCTCCTGTCCACCGCCAAAGATGCGGGGGCGCAGCGGCGTGCGGCTCTTAAGGTAGAGCGCGCCGGAAGCTACGGGGCCGCCGATCTTGTGCGCGGCCACGGTCATGGCGTCAACACCCAGCTCGGTGACATCGAGCGGAATATGCAGATAGCCCTGGATAGCATCGGTATGGAACAGGGCGCCCGCGGCGTGCGCGACAGCGGCAAGCTCGCTGATGGGCTGTACCACGCCGGTCTCGTTGTTGGCGACCATAATGCTTACGAGCGCCACGTCGTCGCCCAGCAACTCGGCAAGCGTGGCAGGCTCAATGTAGCCCGCGCGGCAGGGCTGCACCAGGTCGACAGTAAAGCCGGCGGCGCGCAGCAGCGGCAGGTTGTCCAGAATCGAATCGTGTTCGATGGCCGACACGACCACGCGGTCACGCTTTCTATCGCGCTGACGGGCGCCTTCGGCAAGACCGAGCAGCGCCAGCTGGTTGGCCTCGGTGCCACCGTTGGTGAGGATGATCTCGGACGGACGGACGCGCGCGCCAATGCTGCGGGCAATCTCGCGACGCGCCACTTCCAGGCGCGCGGCGGCCTTGCGGCCGAGCGAGTGCAGCGAGTTGGGGTTGACGCCGGCAAGCTCACTGTCGTCGTACTCGCGCTGCGCAAGGAGCGCCTCGGCGCGCATTGGCGTCGAGGCGGCATAGTCAAGATTCACGGGTATGCGGTTTTGACCTGCGGTCATAAGGGATTATGCCTCC
Source organism: uncultured Collinsella sp. (assembly GCA_934646965.1). Lineage (GTDB taxonomy): Bacteria > Actinomycetota > Coriobacteriia > Coriobacteriales > Coriobacteriaceae > Collinsella. The sequence goes on from CAKUEZ010000045.1 coordinate 2,500, forward strand.
TGTGCGGCCTCGTTACCCAGCTTCTGCAGCAGCGCAACCTCGGCGGCGGGATCTTCGGACTTAAATACGGCGGAGCCGGCCACGAGCACGTTGGCGCCGGCCTTGACGACCTCGGCGATGTTCTTGGAAGAGATGCCACCGTCGACCTCGATAAGGGGCGATACACCGTGGCGCTCGCACATGGCCGTAAGCTCGTGCAGTTTGGCGATGGTGCCCGGGATAAAGCTCTGGCCGCCAAAACCGGGATTCACGCTCATCAGCAGCACCATATCGACGACATCGATAATGCTCTCGAGCACGCAGACGGGCGTGGCGGGGTTGAGCACAACGCCGGCCTTGACGCCACGCTGCTGCAGATGGGTAAGCGTGCGATGTAAGTGCGTGGAGGCCTCGTAATGCACGGTGATCATATCGGCGCCGGCGTCGGCATACCAATCGACCGTCTCGTCGGGGTTCGACACCATCAGGTGCGCGTCGACCGGCACATCGGTGGAGCGCTTGACGGCCTTGAGGATGTCGACGCCAAAGGTAAGATTGCCGGTAAAGTGACCGTCCATAACGTCGAAGTGCACGTAGTCGGCACCGGCGATTTTGTCGAGCTCGCCCTTGAGGTTGGCCATATCGGCCGAAAGGACAGATGGAGCGATTTTGATGGAACCCATGGTAGAAGCCTTTCTGCGCTAGTCGGTGAGTCCGTAGAACTCTTGGGAGGGGACGCGGTCGGTAAGAATTTCGAGCGCCCTATCCAAAGTAACACCGTTGTAGAGCGTTTGCTCCACGGCAAAGGTGAGCGGAATGTCTACGCCCAGTGAGCGGGCGAGTTCGCTGACGCTGCGGGCCGCGACGGCGCCCTCGACCACCATATGCGTACGCGCCTGGTACTCGTCGAGCGACACGCCGTGGGCAAACTCGTAGCCAAAGGTGCGGTTGCGCGAATGTTCCGAGGTACAGGTGGCGATAAGGTCGCCCATGCCGGCAAGCCCCATGCAGGTCATGGCCTGGCCGCCGCGGGCATGCACCAGGCGGCTGATCTCGGCCAGACCGCGCGTCATGATGAGGGCGAGCGTGTTGTCGCCCGCACCCGAGCCGGCGGAGATGCCGCACACGATAGCGATGACGTTTTTCATGGCACCGCAGACCTCGACGCCGGTCATGTCCTGCGACAGGTAGATGCGGAAGGCCGTGGACAGCAGCAGGTCCTTAAAGGTCTCCCCTACCTGCGTATCTTCGCTGGCGATGACGGCGGCCGAAAGCCCGCCGCGGCAGATCTCCTCGGCATGGTTGGGGCCCGAGAGCGCCGCGACGCGCGACTCGTTGCCGATCTCGCTGGCGATGACCTCGCTCATGAGCAAGCCGGACTCGGGTTCAATGCCTTTGGTAAGGCAGAGCACCGGGGTTTCGGCAGCGATAAACGGCGCGGCCTGGTGGCAGACGCCGCGCAGGTGCGTCGAAGGCACGGCAAAGATGATGGCGTCGGCGCCGTTGAGCGCCTGGGCCAGATCCGTCGTGGCGACCACGTTGGTCGGAAGCTCGTAGTCCACCAGATAGCGGGGATTACGGTGCTCGGCGTTAATGCCGGCGGCCGTCTGCTCGCTATGGGCCCACATGGTTACGCGCTCGGCTCGCGCGGCGGCAAGGCCGGCGACGGCGGTTCCCCAGGAGCCGGAGCCAATCAGCGCAACATTCATGACTCTCTCCTACTTATCGTCGGGCTCGGTGACGCGCTTGGTAAACGAGAGCTTGGACTCCTTACCGGCAATGAGCTTTTGGATATTCGAGCGATGGGCCCACACCACGGTGATGCCGATCATCGCCATGCAGAACTTGAGGCCCAGACTGCTGTACGGAAAGACCGCGCAGGCGGCGATGGGGAGGCCGATGGCGGCGGCAAGCGACCCCACCGATACGTACTTGGTGATGGCGACGGCAACGATAAACATGCCCAACAGTGACAGGCCAATAGGCCAGTACCAGGCAAGAATCACGCCCAGGCCCACCGCGATGCCCTTGCCGCCGTGGAAGTTGAGGTAGGGTGAGAAGATGTGGCCCCACACAGCAGCCAGGCAGATGACGCCAATCATCCAGTCCCCGGGTGCGCCAGGAGCCATGATGTTCACGGGAAAGTCGTAGCCCACGCTTGCGATAAGCGGACGCGCGATAAGGACGCAGATGGCGCCCTTCAGGCAATCGAGCAGCAGCGTGAGCGCGGCGACCTTGGGGCCGGCCACGCGCAGCGCGTTGGTGGTGCCGATATTGCCCGAGCCCGCCTTGCGAATATCCGTGTGATTGAACACGCGGCCCAGGATCAGGCCAAACGGAATCGCTCCGATAAAGAACGAAACCACGGCGCAGATAGCGGTCAGAAGAATCGGATTATGCATCCTTTTGCTCCTTCTTCCTAAAGAAGAGTCGAATGGGCGTGCCGGCAAAGTCGAAGGTCGAACGCATGCGGTTCTCCACGTAGCGCTGGTAGGTGTCGTTGACCAGGTCGCTGTGGTTGACGAAGAACGTGAACGTCGGCGGGTTGACGCCCGTCTGGGTCACGTAGTGCATGCGCAGGCGGCGCTTGCCGTCCACCACAGTGTGGCCGAACTCGCGCAGGTCGGTGAGGAACGTGTTGAGGCGCGAGGTGGTGATCTTTTGCGAACGCGTCTTCTCGGCGGCGTCGACCATCGCCCAGATCTTCTCGATGCTGCGGCCGGTCAGAGCAGAGATGCGCAGGTACTGGGCCCAGGGAGCCATGACGCCCAGACGGCGGTCGACGGTCTCCATGCAGGCCTCGCGCTTGCGGTCGTCGTCGAGCAGGTCCCACTTGTTGAGCAGCACCACGATGGCGCAGCCGCGCTCGATGGCTAGACCCATGACCTTCTGGTCCTGCTCGGTAACGCCCACGGAGGCGTCGACGACGAGCAGCGCCACGTCGGCGCGGTCGATGGCGCGCAGGCCGCGGACCATGGAGTAGTACTCGATGTTCTCGTAGACGGTGCTCTTCTTGCGGATACCCGCGGTGTCGACCATGCGGTAGTGCTTGCCGTTGCGCTCCACGACGGTGTCGATGGCGTCGCGCGTGGTGCCGGCGATGTTCGACACGATGGAGCGGTCGGCGCCCAGGATGCGGTTGAACAGCGACGACTTGCCGGCGTTGGGGCGGCCGATGATGGCGACGTTCAGCGCGTCGGGGAACTCGTCGGCGACCTCGTCCTCCTCCTCGGGGAGCAGGGCCACGATGTCATCGAGCAGGTCGCCCGTGCCGTGGCCGTGCAGGGCCGAGAGCGGCGTGGGCTCGCCGATGCCGAGCGAATAGAACTCCCAGATGTTGTCGTTCTCACGATCGGGGTTGTCGAGCTTGTTCACCAGCAGAAAGACCGGCTTGTCGGAGCGCTTGAGCATGCGGGCGACCGACTCGTCCTCCTCGGTGACGCCGGTGCGGCCGTCGACCACAAACAGGATGACGGCGGCTTCCTCGGTGGCGGCGAGCGCCTGGTCGCGGATGGACGTGGCGAAGACGTCGTCGCTCTTGAGCGGCTCGATGCCGCCCGTGTCGACGATGGTGAACTCACGGCCGTTCCAGTCGGCCGTGTGATACGAGCGGTCGCGCGTGACGCCGCGGGACTCGTGGACGATGGCGTCCGAGGTCTGGGCCAGGCGGTTAACGAGCGTGGACTTGCCCACGTTGGGGCGTCCGACGACGGCGACGATAGGTTTCATCTGCTCTCCTTTAATGGGTAGGGTCAGCGGAATTAGTAGAGTCGGCAGGCGTAATGCCAAGGATGTGCTCCAGGGTATCGAGCAGCTCATGCGGCATGGTCGACACCACATGAACCTCGACGCCGCGACTGGTAAGGCTTGCGAGTAAATCGTCACGATGATACTCGTCAAGCGTCATGCCGTCAGCGTTGAACATAAGCTTAGGCACAAAGAGCATAACCCCCGACAGGTCTTGCGGCAGCTGCTCCAGGATGTCGCTCGCGACGATGAGGCCGGTTACGTCCACGTTGCCGCCAAAGTAGCGGTTCTTAATGGCCGTGACGGTTCCGGCGAGGCCCTGCGGCGACTCTACGAAGCGCGCCACGGTGTCGCGTGCGCTGGCACCCGAGAGGCACAGCAGGCGCTGGTCGCGGGCGGTGATGGCCTCACGAACGCGGGCCAGGCGCTCGGCGTCGGCGACAAGGACATCGTCGGTCTCGTCTAGATACGAGCGGATCATGCCAATGCCGTCGTAGTACTGCGGGTAGCCGTCGTAAAAATCGGCCTCGGGAGGCTCGATGCCAGCGTCCAGGTAGAACTCATCGCTCATCTGGAAGGTGTGGCGGCCAAAGCGCTCAAACGCGCGGTCCTGGAAGGGCCGGATCATGGCAATGGTCTCGCGCGCAAGTTCGGGCTTGTCGCTGTAGGACCAGCTAAAGCGGTTCTGGTGTTTGGTAAAACCGAGCGGCACGATACCCAGGCTTGTGATCTGCTCATGCTCCTCGCAGTAGCGCAGGGTCTTTTCCAACTCCTCGCCATCGTTCATGCCGGGGCACAAAACGATCTGCGCGTGAATTTCGATGCCCGCGGCCATGATGGCCTCGAGCACGTCCATGCCGCGTTGGGCGTTGCGGCCCATCATGCGGCGGCGAACGTCGGGGCTCACGGCGTGGACCGACACATTCATGGGGCTCATGTTGCGGTCGATGACGTTTTGCACGTCCTCGTCGGTGAGGTTCGTGAGCGTGACAAAGTTGCCCTGCAAAAAGCTCAGGCGATAGTCGTCGTCGCGGATGTAGAGCGTAGAGCGGCCGCCTTTGGGCAGCATCGTCATAAAGCAGAACACGCAGGCGTTGACGCAGGTACGCATGCCGTCGAAGATGGGGCCGTCGAACTCCAGGCCCCAGTCCTCGCCGGGAAAGCGGTCGAGCTCCACCGGGGTGACAGTGTTATCGCGCGAGTCGAAAACCTCAAGGTCGACGGTGTCGTCGTCGGCCTCCCAGAGCCACACGATCATGTCGGTGAGCTGCTCGCCGTTAACCGTAAGCACGCGCATGCCCGGCTCGATACCCACATCCCATGCGGGCGATTCGGGACGCACGTTCTTGACGAGCGCGCCCTCACCCGGCTCGGGGTCGCGGCTGCGCCCGTAATCGGCCACCTCGGCGGCGTATGCGGGTACGGTCTGGTCCATGATTAGCGGCAAAGCTCCTTGATGCGCGCGACGGCGCGTTCGATGTGTTCTTGCGGAGTGGAAGCGCCGGCGGTGATGCCGATGTGCTGAGCATTGGCAAACCACTCGGCCTCGAGTTCAGATGCTTCCTCGATATGATGCGTACGCTCGCAGGCGTCGGCGCAAATCTGCGCCAGACGGCGGGTGTTGCCCGAGTTCTTGCCGCCCACGACGACCATGCAGTCACAGCGGTTGGCGAGCGACGCGGCCGCCTGCTGGCGCTCGCTCGTGGCGGCGCAGATGGTGTTGATCACGCGCAGCTCCTGCACGCGCGGGGTGATGGCAGCCACGACTTCGGCCAAGTTCTGCGCGGTCTGAGTGGTCTGCACGACCAAGCCCACCTTGCCCTTGAGCGGTAGCTCGTCGGCGTCGGTGGCGCAGCTCACAACCTGAGCGTCATCGCCGGCGTGGCCCAGAATGCCCTCGACCTCGGGATGACCCGGCTCGCCTACGACCACCACGCGGTAGCCCTCGCGTACCAGACGCTCGGCCGCCACGTGGACCTTCTTGACGTAGGGGCAGGTGGCGTCGACCACGGTAAGGTCGCGCTCGCGGGCGGCATCGATCACCTGCGGCACCACGCCGTGGGCGCGGATAATCATGGTGCCCGTTGCGGCGTCGTCCAGGGTCTCGGCCAATCCCACGCCCGCCTCGGCAAGTTCGCGCACCACGATGGGGTTATGGATGAGCGGCCCCAGGGTGTGGACCTGAGCGCTCTCCCCTGCCTGGGGTGCGGCAGCCAGCGCCATATCGAGCGCGCGCTGCACGCCGTAGCAGGTGCCGGCGTGGGCCGCGATCTCGATCGTGGGCGCGGTGGCCTGGTCGGACGCGGTCGCCGCGGTGTTCAAAACGTTCTCGCTCATGGCTAAAACCTGCCCGGGTGCTCGGCGCACAACTCGTCGCGCATCTTGTAGACGCGGCCCATGGCCTCGGACTCAAACCAGGACAGGCGCTCCGTGCGCTTAAGCCCGGCCGGCGCGTCGGAAAGCGAGACGGCCTTGCCGGCACGGATCCAGCATTTTTTGGGGCGCATGAGTTTTTTGCCCTTGGGCGTAATGTCGGACCAGCCACAGATGGCGAGCGGGTTGACGGGCGCCTTGCCCATCTGGGCGATGAGTGCAAAGCCGCCGTGGACCTCGGGCTTGATCTCGCGCGAGCGGATGCGCGTGCCCTCGGGGAAGATCAGGACGTCCTCGCCGCGCTGCAGCGCATGCTGGGCGGCGCGCAGACACTTCATGTCGGCGGTGCCACGCTCGACGGGGATGCCGCCGACGCGGCTAAAGGCCCAGCGCACGATCTTGGTCTTGGCGAACTCAGACTTAAAGATGGGACGGATGCGGCGACCGCCAAAGAACAGTGCCGTCTCCACGGCCAAGAGCTCGGCCATCGAGGTGTGGTTGCAGATGACTACGCTGCCGCGCCCTTCCTGGCGCTCAAACAGCAGGTCGGCGTCCTCGACCTTCCATTGCCACATAAGCTTGGAGAAGGCCCAAAGAATGGCCATGACCACGACGACGGTGCCGCGGATAAGCGCTGGGAACTCGGCGTAGGGGGCGTTGTAATAATCCTCGGGCGTCTGCTTAAACAGGCGCATGGGCTACCTCCTTTGGTTGATGAGGTCCTCGATGATACGGACGACCTCGTCGATGGTGTGGGCGGTGGAATCGACGTGCACGGCGTCCTCGGCGGGCACGAGCGGTGCGACCTCGCGGCTGCTGTCGAGCTTGTCACGCTGCTTAAGGGCATCCAGGGTCTCGTCGACCTCGGCCTCGAGCCGCTCGGCCGTGAGCGGCTGGGCGTCGTCCTGGTGGCGCTGCAGCACGCGGCGGCGGGCGCGTTCACGCGGGTCGGCGGTCAGGAAGACCTTGACCTGTGCGTTGGGGAACACGACGGTGCCGATGTCGCGGCCCTCGGCAACGATATCGCGCTCCTCGGCGGCACGGCGCTGGTGGATGAGCATGGCGGCGCGCACGCCCGGGTAGGCCGAGACCTTGGAGACGTTGGCGTCCACCTGCGGGGTGCGGATGGCGGCCGAGGCGTCCGTGCCGTCGATAGTCAGGCGCGTGTCCTCGCCGGTGCCGTTGGTAAAGCGGATCTCGATCTGCTCGGCGAGGGCGTCTATGGCCGCCTCGTCGTCCAGGTCGATGCCGCGGTCGAGGGCGGCAAAGGTGACAGCGCGATACATGGCGCCCGTATCGAGCTTGTTAAAGCCCAGCTGGCGGGCGATCTCCTTGGCGATAGTGGACTTGCCGGAACCGGCGGGGCCGTCGATGGCGACGATCATGCAATGCTTCCTTTCGGTGGTTGACGTGCTGGTATGGCTCGCGAGTGCTGGGGCGCGGCGGGTTGCCTAGCCCGTGTAGCGCTCGCGGTAGGTGTTGCGCTTAGGCGCGGAGCCGTGGCTGCCGTGGTGGCGCGTGCGGCTCGCGGGGTTGTCCTGGGGCTTGCCGCCGCGCTTGGCGCTGGCCTGCTTGGGCGGGATACCGCCGGCCTTGAGGATTTGTACCTCGCGGTCGGTGAGCTCGCGCCACGAGCCCTTGGCTACGCCCTCGAGTTCCAAGCCGGCGAAGTTGCATCGATGCAGGCGAATCACCGGGTGGTGAATCTTGCTCAGCATGCGCTTGACCTGGTTCTTGCGGCCCTCGCGGATGATGACCTCCACAGCGGTGGTGCCGGGCTTCACACCTTGCGGCGCCACGACCTCGGCCTCGTGCGCGGTGATGATGCGGCAGATGGCCGGCTGGCATAGGCCGTCGTCGAGCTCGATGCCACGGCGAAGCGGCGTGAGGTCGCGGTCGGACAGCTCGCCGTCCACGAGCGCCTGGTAGGTCTTGTAGACGTGCTTGCTGGGGTGCAACAGGTCCTGCGACAAGTCGCCGTCGGTGGTAAAGAACAAAAGGCCCGTGGTGTCGCGGTCCAGGCGCCCGACCGGAAACAGGCCCGGAAAGCGGTCGCGGGGGACCAGATCGGCCACACAGGGACGCTCCTGAGGGTCGCTCATGGTGGTGAGGTAGCCGGTCGGCTTGTAGAGCATCAGGTACACGGCGCCCTGGTTGAGCTTGACGGGCATGCCGTCGACCTCGATATGGTCACGGTCGACATCGACCTTGGTGCCCAGCTCGGTCGCGACCTCGCCGTTGACGGTCACGCGGCCAGCGGTCATCAAGTCTTCCGAGCCGCGGCGGCTCGCCACGCCCGCACGCGCCAAAAAACGCTGCAGACGCATGGTATGCGGGTAGACGGGCTGGGCGTCGGGCGCGGGCGTGCCCGGGGCGCCAGCGTTGTGCGTCTCCCCTGCTTCGTTAGTTCTCGTCATGCATATCCTCCGTGGCGTCACCGGCGGCTAGGGTATCCCCGTCACCGACAGCCTCAATATCTTCAACATCGGTATCGAGCAGCTCGCGCTCTTCGTCCAGGTCCTCGGCCTGCTCCTCGAGCGTGGATTGAATACTGCGGCCGCTCAGGCGCTCGCGGATAAACTGGCGCGACTGCTCGTCGGGGGCAAACTGCTCCAGATCGGGCAGGTCGCGGGTGGAACGCAGGCCAAACTTCTCAAGGAAGGCGTTGGTCGTGCCGTAGATGATGGCCTGACCGCGCTGGGGGTCGCGGCCGAGTTCGCGCACCAGGCCCTTGTCCACGAGCGACGCGATGACGCCGTCGGAGTTGACGCCGCGGATGCCCTTGACCACCTCGCGCGTGACGGGCTGGTGGTAGGCGATGACAGCCAGCGTCTCGAGCGCCGCCTGCGACAGCTTTTGCGTGTCCCAGCTCAACACATAGGCCTCGACCACATCGTGGTAGGCGGGATGCGTAAACAGGCGCCAGCCGCCGGCGACCTCGCGCAGCTGAAATCCGCGGTTGGCCTCCTCGTACTCAACCTTGAGCTCGGCCAGCAGCGATGCGCACTCGCCGGGGGCGATGTCGAGTGCACCTGCCAGCGCGGGCGCGCTCACGGGGTCGCTCGACACCAGCAGCAACGCCTCGAGGGCGCCCTTGAGGCTGTTTGCCTCCAGCGTGGAAAGGTTTGACATGGTTGGCCGCTCCTATTCAGTGAGCTCGGGGCCCTCGCCGGGCACATAGGCCTCGGCGCCCTCGACGCGGTTGATTTGAATGGTTCCAAAGATCTCGTCCTGGCTCAGTGTGAGCGAGCCGCGCTTGGCGAGCTCCAACATGGCCAGGAAGGTGACGACGAGCTGCTCAGTGGTGGCGTCGCCGTCCAGCAGCTCGCGGAAGGTGCAGGTTTGGTGCGCCATGGTAAAGCGGTCGACCGAGGCCACGGTCAGGTCGAGTGGCACGCGATGCGGCGCCACGTGCTCGGCCTCCAGCAGGAAGGTCTGGCGCTTGCCGTCCAAGTCGGCGCAGATGACAGCCAGGCCGCGCAGGGTGATGCCAGCCAGGTAGTCGGGCATGAGGCCCAGGAACTCGGGGTCGGGGCCGGCTACGCGCGGATGCATGCGGCTTTCGGCCTGCATGCGGGCGCCGAGGGCCGCAGCTGCTCCCTTAAACTGCTTGTAGGCGATCAGGCGCTGAATTAGGACCTCGCGCAGGGCGTCGCCGTCGAGCGCGCTGAGCTCCTCGAGGTCTTCGTCGAACTCGTCATCGTCGTCATCGGCTTTGCGCGGGGCTTCCTGGGGCACCAGCGAGGCGGCCTTGATATCCAAAAGAGTTGCTGCGACCAGCAAAAAGTCGCTCGCCACGTCCAGGTCCAGCGCCTCGATGCGCTCGGCCTCGGCGAGGTATTGCTCGGCCACTTCGCTGATCGAGATGGCGCCGATATCTACTTTTTGGCGGGTTACCAGCTGCAGCAGCAGGTCGAACGGTCCGCTGTAGACCTGCGTCGACACGCGATACGACATCTTCGACCTCCTTTGACGGCGCCTTCGCGGCGCGGTTTGGGTGCATCCTGCGACCGTTTTGCACGGTCGACCTGTAAGTTTACCTTAGATGCCGGCGATTGCGAAGGTGAGCAGCTGCTCTGCCAGCGGATACACGGTAACGTCGAAATAGCGCCCGATCACGTCGATGCCGGTCCACATGGGCAGCAGGTACAGCACGATGATGAGGATCGGCATGGCGTATTGCTGCAAGCGGTAGTAATTGGCGAGCGCCTTGCCTTTGAGGAACGGGACGATGATCGACGAGCCGTCGAGCGGCGGGATCGGGATGAGGTTAAAGAACGCGAGCGACAAGTTGACCACGATAAAGGTGGCGCCGAAGTTCATGATTTGCGACGCCACGGCAAAGGACATGCTGGTGTAGAGGTTGCCATAGGTCAGGTGCATGAGGGCCGCGGCCAGGCATGCCAGCGCGATGTTCGATGCGGGGCCGGCAGCACTCACCAGGACCTCGTCGCGCTTGGGATGCTTGAGGTTGTTGAGGTAGACGGGCACCGGCTTGGCGAAGGCGAACACCGGGCCGCCGGCAGCGAGCATCAGCAGAGGCAGGATAATGGTGCCAAACGGGTCGATGTGGTTGAGCGGGTTGAGCGAGACGCGGCCGCGCGAACGAGCCGTCTTGTCGCCGAGCGCCCAGGCAGCGGCGGCATGCGCGCTCTCATGGATGACGATACCCACGATGACAGCGACGGCGCTGGCGAGCAGGTTCATGAAGTAGCTGCTGGACATGGCGCTCCCCTAGCGGACGCGGCGCGAGGCGCGCGTGAGCAGGTAGTCGGCTACGAACAGGATGACGGCAACGATGGCGTAATCCAGGCGGAACACGCCGCCAAAGGGCGACGTGATAACACCGTAGCCGGCGATGGCGCTCGGCAGCGCGCGCGAAAGCTCGACGACAAAGCCGACGATCTGCAGCTTAGCGGTCAGACCGCTAAAGCACAGCAGCACGGTCATCGCGCTCATAAAGATGCCGCAGATGCGGCAGGCGATAGCGATGATGCTCATCGCCACGGCAGCGGCCTTACGAGAGTTCACGCGCGGTCTCCTCTTCGATCTGGGTGGAAAGCTCGAGCCATTCGTCCTCGAGCTTGGGCAGCTCTTGCTTAAGGCCGTTATATTCCCCCAGTGCGGCGTTGAACTTGTCCTGATCGGCATAAAGCTCTTCGCTTGCCATCAATTCCATAAGCTCGTCATAGCGGGCGCGCTTTCTGTCGAGTTCCGCCTCGATCTTCTTGAGCTGGCTGCGCACGCCCTTGAGTTTTTTGTTGAGTGCGGCGCGGGCCTGGGCCTCGGCGCGCTTTTGCTCCTTGGTCTTTCTGCCCTCGGCCGGCTTGGGTGTCGCGGCGGGGGTGCTGGCCTGGGCGGCGCTGGCGTTCTTGGCTGCGGCCGGCGTGCTCTCCCCTGCCGCCTCGGCGGCGGCGCGGGCGGCGAGGTCCTCGCGCTTGTAGAGGTAGTAGTCGTAGTCGCCGTCGTAGACCGTGACCTTACCGTCGCGGATGTCGATGACGCGGTTGGCCACGGCGCGCACCAGGTGCTCGTCGTGGCTGATCAGCACGATGGTGCCGGGGAAGTTTTGCAGGGCGTTCTCGAGCATGTCCACCGAGTCGATGTCCAGGTGGTTGGTGGGCTCGTCCAGGCACAGGAGTGCCTCGGGGGCCACGAGCATCTTGGCCAGTGCCAGACGCGCCTTCTCGCCGCCGGAGAGGACGCGGACCTGCTTTTCGATGGAATCGTTGTCGCTAAAGAGGAAGGCGCCCAGCAGGCTGCGCTGCTGCGGCACGGTCCACTTGGGCGTGACGGTGTCGATCTCTTGCAGGACCGTGTTGGACTCGGTCATGCCCTCGAGTGCGTGCTGGGCGTAGTAGGCAACGCCCACGTTGGTGCCCAGGTCGCGGGTGCCGGTAGTAGGTGGCTCTAAGCCGGCGAGGATTTTCATGAGGGTGGACTTGCCGGCGCCGTTGGGGCCGACGAGCGCCACGTGCTCGCCACGGTAGAGCTTGAGGTCGATGTCACTGTAGATGTGCTTGTCGCCGTAAGACTTGGATACGCCCTCCAGGCCCACGACCATGTCGCCGGAGCGCGGCGGGTCGGGGAACTTAAAGTCGATGTGCTTGTGGCCCTCGGGCAGGATGACGAGCTCCTTTTTGATCTGCTCGATCTTGCGGATGCGCTCCTGGGCCTGGGCGGCCTTGGTGGGCTTGTAGCGGAACTTGTCGACAAAGACCTGCATATGGGCGATGTCGCGCTCCTGGGCGGCGCGTTTGGCACGCATCTGCTCCAGGTTGTCCTCGCGCTGCTTGAGGTAGCTGCTGTAGTTGCCGGTGTAGGTGGTCACGCGGCGGTTCTCGAGCGCGGCGACGTGGTCGACGCAGGCGTCCATGAAGGCACGGTCGTGGCTGACGATGAGGACGGCGCCGTCGTAGCTGGCGATAAAGCCGCGCAGCCACTGGACGCTCTCGAGGTCCAGGTGGTTGGTGGGCTCGTCCAGAAGCAGCAGGTCGGGGTGGCGCAGGAAGAGCTTGGCCAGCGCGATGCGCATCTGCCAGCCGCCTGAGAACTCGGAACACGGGCGCTCAAAGTCGGTGACCTTAAAGCCCAGGCCAGACAGGATTTTGCGGGCGTTGCTCTCGAGCTCGTAGCCGCCCAGGTGCTCAAAGCGGTCCTGGACCTGGCCGTACTCGTTAAGAAGTGCGTCGACGTCCTTGCCCTGCTCGGAGAGCTCGGTGATCTGGGCCTGCAACTCGTTGGCGCGCTCGCCCATGCGGCGGATTTCCTTTGCGGCCGCCATGACCTCGGCGAGGATGGTGGTGTCCTTGTGCTCCAGGTTGGTTTCCTGCTCTAGGTAGCCCACCTGGCAGTCCTTGGCGTACTGAACCTGGCCGGCGTCGGGGCTGTCGATGCCCATGATGATCTTGAGCATGGTAGTTTTGCCAGCGCCGTTGGGACCCACGAGCGCGAAGCGCTCGCCGGGGTTGATCTGGAAGGACGCGCCGCTAAAGAGGACGCGCGCGCCGAAGCTTTTTTCGATCTTGTCGACCAGAAGGATCATGGTGCCGCCTTTGACCTTGTGTGCCTATATGAAAAAAGGCCCCAACTTGCGTTGGAGCCTCATTCAATGCTCGGGTGGAGACGAGGGGGATCGAACCCCTGACCTCTT
>CAKUEZ010000046.1 GCA_934646965.1 uncultured Collinsella sp.
ATCGTGATGCCGCAGGTCGCCAAGCGCATTTTGCCGGCGATGGGCAACGAGATCATCACGCTGGTCAAGGACACGTCTCTGGCGTTTGCCATCGGCGTGGGCGAGATGTTCTCGACGGCCAAGGCGCTGGTCGCCTCGCAGGTGAGCATGGTGCCGTTTGCGATTGCGGCGCTCATCTACTGGGTCTTTAACTTCGTAGTCGAGATGCTGCTGGGCGCTGCCGAAAAGAAGCTGGACTATTACCATGACTAGATCGTTCCGCCGTTCTAACGAACGGCGGACTGCTCGACGCTGCGCGCGTGCCTGACGGCCAATCTGCGCCTCAAGCCGTCGCTTGCGTACAGAAGTACGCGGCGCTCCTCTTTCGGAGCACATTGTCTCGTCAGTCACACGCTCGCTGACTCTTCAAACACATGGAGGTTCCCGTGTCCGGAACGGTTATGAATATAACGAACGCGCGTAAGGCGTTTGGCGGCAATGAGGTGCTTAAGGATATCTCGCTCGAGGTGAAGCGCGGTGAGGTCGTGGCGATTATCGGGCCTTCGGGTGGCGGTAAGTCTACGTTGCTGCGTTGCGCCACGCTGCTCGAGACGCTTGACGGCGGCTCACTCTCGTTTGGCGACCTTGCGGTCGCGACGGATGCGGGGTCGGGGGCGGTCTATGCGAAGGGCGATGTGCCCAAGCAGGCGCGCTCGCGCTTTGGTCTGGTATTCCAAAACTACAATCTGTTCCCGCACTATACCGTGATGAAAAACATCACCGACGCGCCGATTCGAGTGCTTAAGCGTCCGCGCGAGCAGGCGGAGGCCCGTGCGCACGAGCTGATTGCGCAGATGGGGCTTGTGGGCAATGAGAACAAGGTGCCCTGTGAGCTTTCGGGCGGTCAGCAGCAGCGCGTGAGCATTGCCCGTGCTCTGGCGCTCGACCCGGAAATCCTGTTCTTTGACGAGCCGACCTCGGCGCTCGATCCCGAGCTGACGGCCGAGGTTCTGCGGGTCATTAAGGACCTGGCGGCGCAGAATATGACGATGGTGATCGTGACCCATGCGATGCAGTTTGCGCGCGATGTTGCCGATCGCGTGGTCTTTATGGACGGCGGACGCATTGTCGAGGAGGGCTCTGCCGAGCAGGTTATCGACCATCCGCGCGAGCAGCGCACGCGTGAGTTCTTGAGCCGTATCGAGGGATAGGCTCAGCTATTTACTCAACTGATTATTGAAACAAAGCCGCCGCAGATCTTACGGCCTGCGGCGGCTTTTATTTGCATCGGTGGGGCTCAATAACCGCCTTGCGCGGTTTCCCTGTCCTCTCGCCGCCCGTATTCATACGCGTGCCGAAAGGTATGCATGGACAGTCGCCCGTGAGGGTAGGGTGGTGGCATAGGACATTTGGAGGGTGAGTCGGCTCGGTTGCCGACCATGCTGCTCCCGGGACGGCACCGACCACGAACTCTCCCCGTTGGCGTCGCGCATTGCGCGCGGCCCTGCAAGGAGGTCATCATGGGTGCTCCCAAGACCGGCAACGTAAGGAACGTGGTGCTCGTAGGCCAAGGCGGGGTGGGCAAGACTTCACTCGCCGAGGCCATGCTCCACCTTTCCGGCAAGACCGCCCGTCTGGGCGGCCACGACGGCACCAAGCCCACGCTCGACTATGACCCCGAAGAGGTCAAGCGCTCGTTCTCCATCTCGACGACCATCGCGCCGATCGACTGGAAGGGCGCCCGCATCAACGTGCTCGATGCCCCGTGCTACCCCGATTTTATCGGCGACGCCTTCGCGGCGATGAGCGTCTGCGAGACAGCGCTGTTCGTGGTCGACGCTGAGGCCGGCCCGCAGCCCACGACCGTCAAGCTTTGGTATGCGGCCGAGGATTTGCGCCTGGCGCGCGCGGTGTTTGTGAACCGCCTGTCGCGTCCCGAGGCCAGTTTTAGCACCACCATGGAGCTGCTGCAGGAGCGCTTTGGCACGCGCTTGGGCGCCGTGACCCTTCCTTGGGGCGAGGGCGAGGACTTTGACGGCATCATTGATCTGGTGCGCATGAAGGCGCGCCACTGCAACGGCGCCGAGGCCGTCGAGTCGGAGATTCCCGATGAGTATCGTGCCCAGGCTGAGGAAGCCCACGACCATCTGTGCGAGCTGGTGGCCGAGGCCGACGATGAGCTGATGATGAAATACCTGGAAGGCGAGGAGACGCTGACGCAGGAAGAGCTTGAGGGCTTGTTGTCCAAGGCGATCGCCGAGCGCATCTTTGTGCCGGTCTTTGCGGGCGATTGCATTAAGGAGCAGGGCGTCAACTCGCTGATGGACGATATCGCCACGTACTTCCCGGCGCCGACCGATTACGGCGAGATGCCGCTCATCGACGGCGATTCGCTCAAGATCTCGAGCGACGACGACCGCCCGGTGGCGTTTGTGTTTAAGACGCTGGCCGATCCGCAGCAGGGCCGCATCAGCTTTATCAAGGTGCTGACGGGTACGCTTGAGCCCGGCCTTGAGCTGGTCAACGCCCGTACCCGCAAGAGCGATCGCCTGGCACACCTGTATGTGATGTGCGGTCGCGATATGACCGAGGTTGGTCACGCCTATGCCGGCGACATCATCGTGGCGCCCAAGCTGGCTGCCGAGACGGGCGACACGCTTTCCATTACCGGTAAGGTCGAGGCGGCTGCGTTCAAGTTCCCCAACTCGCAGTACCGCATCGCTATCGAGGCCGAGAACCGCGGTGACGAGGAGAAGCTCTACACGTTTATCGAGAAGGCCTGCAAGGCCGATCCGACCATGAGCATCGACCGCGACGAGGAGACGGGCCAGACCATTATTTCCGCAGTAGGCGAGGCGCAGGTTTCGGTGCTGCTCAACCGCCTGGAGGACCGCACCAAGGTCGCGGCCAAGAGTGTGCCGATCCGCATTCCATATCGCGAGACCATTCGCCGCACGGCGAGCGCTCAAGGCCGTCACAAGAAGCAGACCGGTGGCGCCGGTCAGTACGGCGACTGCTGGCTGCGCGTGGAGCCGCTCATTGGGCCCGACGGCACGAGCGACGGCTACGAGTTTGTGGACGAGGTCGTGGGCGGCCGCATTCCGCGCTCGCTGATCCCCGCCGTGGATAAGGGCGTCCAGGAGACCATGAAGGACGGCATTATCGCCGGCTATCCGCTCACGGGCATTCGCGTCGCGGTGTACGACGGCTCGTATCACAGCGTCGACTCCAACGAGATGGCGTTCCGCGCGGCGGCTCGCATCGGCCTGCGCAAGGCGTGTGCCGATGCCGATCCGGTGGTGCTGGAGCCCATCGAGGAGATCACCGTGACCATTCCCGAGAGCTATGCCGGCGCCGTGATGGGCGACATCTCGGCCTCGCGCGGTCGCGTGACGGGCATGGAGACCGACGAGCGCGGCGACACCGTGGTCATCGCCCAGGCTCCGCTCGCCGAGCTGACGGATTACTCGACGCGCCTGCGTTCTATCACGCGCGGCACGGGCGACTTTACCATGAAGCCCGCCGGCTACGAGCAGGTGCCCTACGACGTTCAGGCCAAGCTGGTCGAGCGCTATGAGGAGGGCCGCGCTAAGTAACGTGTGGTTTTGCCTGCAATATAGGTGCCGATAGGAGGGCCGCTCTGGGTAATCCGGGGCGGCCCTTTTTGATCTTTAGGGGACGGAAGGATTGCGGATCATTTTGGTTTTGGGCGATGCGGCGGCCCTAGTCTCCGGATGCCTGATTGCGTCCGGTGGCGTAATCGATCTGAACATGTGGCTGCAGGTTGTAGCAGTACACGTGGAAGCAAAGGCTTTTGCCATGGTCCTCGACTGACTGCGCCTCCAGGCGCACGCCGCGGCAAACAAGCTCATCTTCGTTGTACATGGGCGTGACGCGGTAGAGCACGTGGTTGCCTGTGTCACGAATGTAGTCGAGGATTTGTTCCTCAAAGGGCAGCATGCCCGTTTCGTTGAGATAGCGCGTGCCGGTGAGGAGATTCTTGCGGTTGGCGTTTTCGCCGCAGAGCGACCAAGCGATAAGGTGGCAACGGTTGTAGAGACTCTGGCCCGGAATAAAATCGTAGCGCTGCTGATGCCAGCCGGCAGGGTGGATGCGCGAGATGTCGCCGCGTTTGCCTTGGCCGAGCGATTCGGGTCCCACGCAGGCGAGCGCCTTGCGGGTGCGGCCCAGGCTGTCGAGCTTGGAGAACTTTTTAAAACAGCCTTCTTCGGTAGCTCGTTCGTACTCGTCGAGTGTGAACGACGGCGTGCCCAGCGGATGCGTGCCATCGGCTCGCAGGGCGACATAGGGGTTGCCCGCATAGTCGGGAATGCTGCTGAGATATACGCCTCGGGCACGGTTGAGGTCGGGGTTTTCGACCTCGTCGATGGGGGTGACGGTGCTGTTCGCAGAGGCGTCGTCACCGGTGTCCGTCGTGGCGGATTCGGAACCATCGTCGGAGGCCTGGCTATCTTCGGAGTCCGAGGAGCTCGCTGTTCCCGATTCGAGTCGGGCGACCAAGTCCGCCTCGTCGTCGGTGCGGCTGGGGCTCTCGTTTTGCTTCTCGGCCAGAGCCGCCGCCAGCTCATCGCTTTGCGGCGACAACAGCTTGGGCGCCCCGTCGAGCGATCCCGTAAACAACGCAAATCCCAGCACCACGGCGGTGCCGATGGAAAGTACTTGCTTGTAGGTGGACTTGCGCGACATGGCGGCTCCTGGCTAGACGGTTGGGAATCTACCAGTCTAGCAGGTGCCGCTATGAGCCGTTCCATCGAACAAATACTTAAGATTTGGGACAAACACTACTGATTAATTTGTCCCGCGGCCTAGATCGAGGTGGAGTCGAGCCAGTTGAGTTTGCACTCCAGAATGCGCTGCTCGCCGGGCTCGCTGCTGCCGTCAAGTAAGGCGAGCAGCATTTCGGCCGCCTCACGGCCCTCCTGATCGACGGGCTCGATGATGGTGGAGACGGTTGGCGTGGTGAGGTTTGTCCAGTCCTCGCAGTTGAGTCCCAAAAGGCCGATTTGCTGCGGAAGCAGATGGGCCATGGGCTGAAGCGCCTTGTAGACGCGCGGGAGCGCCCATTGGTTTTGAACGAAGATGAGCGTGCGCTTGGCGGGATTGAGCTTGTACTTAAAGTACTCGGTGAGCTCGTTAATTGACGGCTTGTTGTGATCGATGGAAATGGCTTTGTAGAGCTGCCCATTCGCAGCCAGCGCCTCGGCATATCCCTGAAAGCGCTCCATGCGGGTACGCATTTCGGTCATGTTGGCGGCGATGGAAAAGAAATCTTCATAGCCGGCATCGAGAAGCGCCTGCGTGGCGTTGTATACGCCATCATAGAGGTTGGTTTTGATCCAACTGGTGCCCGGGCTATAGATGGCCGCGTCGAAGAAGACGACCGGCTTGCCGGCGCGCCTAATGCGGTCGTGGACAGCTTTAAAATTTGCCGTGGGTTGGATGATAAAGCCATCGACGCCTAGCGAGAGCATCTTGTCGACGTACATGAGCTCGGTGTCGGGATCGAAGTTGCTCGTGCAAACGACCGTCTGATAACCCGCAGGGAGCATGACCTGTTCCATGCCATTGAGGACGAGACCCGCCCACTTGTTGGTGTTATCCAAAATGATGATGGCGATGACGTGGGTTTGCTTGCCGGTGAGCGTCTGCGCTTGGGCGTTGGGAACGTATCCGAGCTCCTTGATGACGCGTGCAATCTTCGCTTGCGTTTTATCGCTGAGCTTGTCTCGTTTGTCGTTGAGGTAGTACGAGACGCTTGCCGTCGAGGTTCCCGCCTCGCGAGCGACGTCTGCGATCGTAACGCGCTGTTTTGCCACAGCGACTCCTTCCGACAGATGAGCATTTTCCAACATGATGACTTTGAGCCTCGGTGAGGGGTGCGCTTCGGTGAGCGACCTTTTCCTTCCATATGAGTATGCAACAAATGCGGTGTACGGGTGGGGTCGAAATTTGTGACCGGCATGCGCTTCTGCCGTCTGCCGAGAAAATCAAATACTTCTTGACTTTTGAAATCGAGGGCAAAATCGCAGGATTCATTTTTAGTTAAACGCATAACCAAAACGCATAACTAGTGCTCTGACCTGCACGTTTACCGAAATGAGCTGGTTTTATCAATGTCGGCACCCTATATTGGTCTTGTCGAAAAGACAGCAAGTCCAAACGGCAGGGGATGCTCCGGAGGCCTCCGCAAACGGTGTCTTGCGCACGCAACTCTATGAAAAGAGGGAAGCAATGAAGATCGTAGGCGTTGCCGCCTGTACCGTGGGTATCGCCCACACGTATATGGCCCAGAAGGCGATTCAGGATGAATGCGCCGCCCGTGGCATCGAGTGCAAGGTCGAGGCTCAGGGTGGCCTGGGCATCGAGAATGAGCTCACGCAGGAAGACGTGGACTCCGCCGACCTGGTGCTCGAGTCCGTCGACGTGGGCGTCGAGAACGAAGATCGCTTTGAGCAGAAGATGGCCGAGGGCAAGTTCCTGAAGGTCGGCACTTCTGACGTGATTGCCGATCCGGCTAAGATTATTGACCAGGCTATTGAGGTCATCAAGGCAACGGGCGGTGCCGTTGACGCGCCCAAGGCCGAGGCCAAGGCAGAGAAGAAGGCCGTCTCCGCTGCCCCGCAGGCCCCGACACCGGCGTCCAAGCAGTCCATCTTTGCCGATCCTGGTAAGACGCTGCTCAATGCATTCAATACCGGCGTTTCCTATTTTATCCCCATCGTCGTTATCGGTGGCGTGTTCCTTGCATTCTCGTTGGCATCCGGCACCGCCGGCGACAGTGGCATGGAGGTCACCAACCCGCTGATGGTGAGCCTTAACTCCATCGGCATGGCCGGCATCTCCATGATGATCCCGGTGCTTGCGGCATACATCGCCTACTCGATGGCCGGCAAGCCCGCACTGGCCCCCGGCTTTGTCCTGGGCTATCTGGTCAACAACGCCGTCGTCACTCCCAGCGGCAACAGCGTTTCGACCGGTTTCTTGGGCGCCATGATCATGGCCGTCATTTGCGGTTACTTTGTCCGCTGGATGAAGACCTGGAAGGTCAACAACACCATCCAGACCATCATGCCGATCCTGATCATCCCGATTCTGACCTCGCTCGTCCTGGGCATGGCCTACATCTACATTCTGGCCACGCCGCTTGGCTTTGTGATGGACTGGCTCACCAGCGTGCTCGGTAGCCTGCAGGGCGGCTCCGCCGTCGTTCTGGGCCTGGTCATCGGCGTTATGACCGCCTTCGATATGGGTGGCCCCATCAACAAGACCGCTTCGACCTTTACCATGGCCGTCATGGCCTCCGGCATTTATGGCCCCAACGGCATGTTCCGCGTCGCCGTCGCCATTCCCCCGATCGCTTGCGGCCTTGCCGCGCTCATCGCCAAGAACAAGTTCGATGACGCCGACCGCCAGATGGGTATCTCCGCACTGTTCATGGGCTGCATCGGTATTACCGAGGGCGCTATTCCCTTCGCGGTCAAGGACCTTGGCCACACCCTGCCCGGCATCTGCATCGGCTCTGCCGTGGGCGCCGCTCTCGCCGCCTTCCAGGGTATCGACTGCTACGTTCCGCACGGTGGCTTTATCGTCGCCCTGGCCACGAACAATGTCGCGCTGTTCTGCCTGGACATCGTGATCGGCTCCGTGGTCGCCGCTGCGATCCTGATCGCCATGAAGCCCAAGCTCGACAAGCAGGCTAAGTAAACCTTAAAGGACTCCGGTTGCGCGGAGGGCTGGATTTGACTCCGCGCAACCGCCCCTAAACAACAAAATCCATCCGCACTGAAAGGGCTCGAACCCGGGCCCCAGGGAACTTTTGTCAAAAATCCTTAGGAGAAGGAGAACAAAATGTCCAACCTCACCATCCGCCAGGCCGTTCAGGGCATGCTCAAGCTGCAGGACAGCGGCGACCACGCAACCATGGTCGGCATTGGCCCCATGAGCCCCAGTCTGATCCAAGCCGTGTTCGAGCTTGCCCGCGACGAGGACTTCCCGCCCATGTTCATCGCCAGCCGCAACCAGGTCGATATGGACGAGATGGGCGCCGGCTACGTGAACGGTTGGGACCAGACGCGCTTTGCCGCCGACATCAAGAAGGTCGCCGACGAGGTTGGCTACACCGGTCCGTACTACCTGTGCCGCGACCACGGCGGTCCGTGGCAGCGCGACGAGGAGCGCAACGCCCATCTGCCCGAGGACGAGGCCATGGAGCTCGCTCGCAAGTCCTTTGTCGCCGACATGGAGGCCGGCTTCGACCTGCTGATGGTTGACCCGACCAAGGATCCCTATCAGATCGGTAAGGTCATCCCGCTCGACGTGGTGCTTCGCCGCACGATCGATCTTATCGACTATCTTGAGCAGTATCGCCGCGAGCACAATCTGCCTGAGGTTGCATATGAGGTCGGCACTGAGGAGACTAACGGCGGTCTGACTTCCACCGACAAGTACGAGGAGTTCATCTCCCAGCTGCAGCCCGAGCTCGAGAAGCGCGGATGCCCCATGCCCACCTTCATCGTCGGTCAGACCGGCACCCTTACCCGTTGGACGGAGCAGGTTGGCCACTACAACTTTAAGAACGCTCGCGAGCTTGCCGATATGGCCAAGCGCTACGGTGTGGGCCTGAAGGAGCATAACGCCGACTACCTGGACGACGCGACGCTGCTCGAGCACATCCCGGCTCACGTGACCGCCTCCAACGTCGCTCCGCAGTATGGCACCGAAGAGACCCGCGCCTACCTCAAGCTTTGCGCTACCGAGCAGATCCTGGTCGATAACGGCCTGTGCGATGATCCTTCCGACCTGTATCACACCCTGCTGGTCAAGGCCATCAAGACCGAGCGCTGGCGTAAGTGGATGACTGGCGACGACGTTAACCTGCAGGTCGATGACATCCTTGCCGACGATGAGCTTAGCCTGAAGATTCTGGATGTCTCCGGTCACTATGCGTTCAACGACCCCGAGGTCAAGGAGCAGATCGAGAAGCTCTTCCGCAACCTTGCTGCTCAGGACATCGACGGCAAGCGCTTCGTAATCGAGCATATCAAGCGCCCGATCAAGCAGTATGTCGTGGGCCTGAACCTTAAGGGCGTCACGACCCGCATCGAGAAGGCTCTCGAGGACTAAGTAGCTTTTCCTACACGACGCCGGGCCCGGGGCGTGTCCCAGCCGCAGGCCCGGCACACGCTGCGCGGGCATCTGCCGGGCAATCTGGCGCTCAAGCCGTCGCTCGCGTACCAAAGTACGCTTCGCTCCTCTTTCGCACCACCTTGCCACGGCGGCTGCCCGCTCGCTGACGTTGGATTGACCGGCGATTGGGCCGTTGTCCTTAGATTATTAGCTATTCCTTCGAAGGAGTTTGCACCATGAAGTTCTTTATCGATACCGCCAACCTGGACGAGATTGCCGAGGCCAAGAGCTGGGGTTGCCTGGCCGGTGTTACCACCAACCCGTCTCTGTACGCCAAGACCGGCGGCAAGCTTGCCGACTTTGAGCCGCATATGCTCAAGATCGCCGAGCTCTGCGAGGGCCTGCCCGTCTCCGCCGAGTCTACCGCTACCACGGCCGAGGGCATGATCGAGGAGGGCAAGCGCCTTGCCGCCCTCGCCCCCAACATCGTGGTCAAGCTTCCCGTGTGCGAGGCCGGCCTCGCCGCCTGCCGTGCACTGGCCGATGCCGGTGTGCGCGTCAACATGACGCTCGTCTTCTCGCCCACGCAGGCCCTTATGGCCGCTAACGCCGGCGCTCGCTACATCAGCCCGTTCGTCGGTCGTTTCGACGACATCGCCGAGGACGGTATCTCGCAGCTCGACAACGTCGTGACCTGCATTAAGAACTACGACTGGACGGGCAAGAATGTCGACGACACCGTCGAGATCATCACCGCTTCGGTCCGCACGCCCAATCACGTGACCCAGGCCGCGCTGCTCGGTGCCGACATCGCGACCGTGCCCATGGCAGCCCTTAAGAAGTGCCTGCACCATCCGCTGACCGATCAGGGCCTTGCGAGCTTTGAGGCCGACTGGCAGAAGGTCGTCGCTCAGGCTTAACGAGTGGATTGCCCCGGCATCGCGTCATCCGGTGCCGGGGTTGTTCTCAAGAGAGGAATTCGTATGACCAACCAGGAGCTGGCGAAGGTCGCCAATGAGGTCAGGAAGGGTGTCGCGACTGCGGTTCATGCGGCCAAGTCGGGACACCCGGGCGGATCGCTCGGCGCTGCCGACATTATGACCTATCTGTACTTTGCAGAGATGGATGTCGACCCAGCGGATCCGCATCGCGCCGACCGCGATCGCTTCGTGCTTTCTAAGGGCCACTGCGCCCCCGCCCTCTACGCCGTGCTTGCCGAGCGCGGGTTCTTTGGCAAGGAGGAGCTCGAGACGCTCCGCCATATCGGTAGCCGCCTGCAGGGCCATCCCAACATGAACGACACCCCGGGTGTTGACATGTCCACCGGATCGCTCGGCCAGGGCATTTCCGCTGCGGTTGGAATGGCCCTTGCCGCTAAGCACTGGGGCGACAGCTATCGTGTCTACACGCTGCTGGGCGACGGCGAGTGCGAGGAGGGACAGGTGTGGGAGGCGGCCATGTTCGCCGGCAACCATGCGCTCGACAACCTTGTGGCGGTCGTCGACCACAACGGCTTGCAGATCGATGGAACGATCGAAGAGGTTAACTCGGCGATGCCGCTCGCAGATAAGTTCCGTGCTTTTAAGTGGCATGTGATCGAGCTGGCCGATGGCAACGACATGGAGCAGGTGGCTGCTGCCTTTGCCGCGGCTCGCGAGGTGACCGGCGCGCCTGTCGCCATCATCGCCGAGACGGTGAAGGGCAAGGGCGTCTCCTTTATGGAGAACCAGGTGGGCTGGCATGGCAAGGCGCCCAACGACGAGCAGTTCGAGCAGGCTATGGCCGAGCTCACGGCAGCAGGGGAGGAGCTCTAATGGCAGAGGTCAAAAAAGTCGCCACGCGCGTAAGCTACGGCGAGGCGCTTGTCGAGCTGGGCAACGAGCACGATGGCTTCGTGGTTCTCGATGCCGATCTTGCCGCCGCCACGCAGACCGGCAAGTTTAAGGCCGCCCACCCCGATCGCTTCTATGATGCCGGTATCGCCGAGAGCAACCTGATGGGCCTTGCCGCCGGCATCGCGACTACGGGCCGCGTTGCCTTCGCGAGCACCTTTGCCATGTTTGCCGCCGGTCGCGCCTACGAACAGGTCCGCAACTCCATCGGCTACCCGCATCTCAACGTCAAGATCGGCGCTACCCACGCGGGTATTTCGGTGGGCGAAGACGGCGCCACGCACCAGTGCTGCGAGGATATTGCACTCATGCGCACGATTCCAGGCATGACGGTGATCGTTCCCGCCGACGATGTCGAGGCCCGCGCCTGCGTACGCGCCGCCTACGAGTTTGAGGGACCGGTCTACATGCGCTTTGGCCGCCTGGCGACGCCGGTCATCAACGACCACGATGACTATGAGTTCAAGATCGGTCGCGGCGTAGTTGTGCGCGAGGGGTCCGATGTGACGATCGTCGCCTGTGGCCTCATGGTCGCCGAGGCGCTCGCTGCTGCCGAGGCGCTCGCGGCCGATGGCATCGACGCCGAGGTCATCAATATGCACACGATCAAGCCGCTCGACGAGCGTCTGGTTGTCGCCAGCGCAAAGAAGACCGGTCGCGTGGTCACTGCCGAGGAGCATTCGACTATCGGCGGTCTTGGCGAGGCCGTTGCCTCGGTGCTTGCCGAGCAGCATCCGGTGCCGATGCGTCGTGTCGGAGTGCGCGATGTGTACGGCGAGTCTGGCCCCGCGGTCGATTTGCTGCACAAGTACGGTTTGGATGCCGACGGCATCGAGGCCGCAGTCAGGTCCGTGCTGTAAGGAGGGTTTTCCATGGGATTTGTATCTGCTAACCAAGTGACGATTGGCTACGCCGCCGCCTCGCGCGAGGACGCGTTGCATTATCTGTCCGAGCAGGCTGTTGAGCTTGGTTTTGCCGACGACGCATCTGCTGTAGAGGCGGCTTTTATTGCTCGCGAAAACGAGGCCGAGACTGGCCTCGTCGCCGGGTTTGCCGTTCCGCATGCCAAAAGCGACGCGATTCATACGCCGGGCGTGGCTGTGCTCAAGCTGGCCGAACCCGTTGAGTGGCCCAGCTTCGATGGCGTGCCCGTCGATGTGGCGCTTGCGCTGTACGTGCCCGCCGGCGAGGCTGGGACTACGCACCTACGCCTGCTTTCCAAGGCAGCCGTGATGCTGATGGATGCCGGCTTTCGCGACAAGGTGCGCGAAAGCACCGACCCCGTAGAGATTGCCGAGCTTATTAACGCCGGCCTCGAGGGCTAGAACGGGTTCTCCGTTCCATTAATCGATCCTTCTCCAAGGAAAAGGGCCGCGACGCTTCATGCCGTCGCGGCCCTGTTTGCATTTCTCCAGATAAAAGCTGCTGTCTCTTTTCAGTCGGTCGACGACAATTGGCGTAGTTCAGGTTGAGTATAAGTGAGCGAGCGGGCTCCGGGTGCGGCAAGGTGACGTGAAACAAGCGGGCGCTGACCTTTTGGTCGCGCCCGTGAAGTTGAACGTCAGATTGCCGTAGCCGGAGCCCGCGCAGCGCCGAGCAGTTACGCCGTTTGTAAAACGGCGTAACCTAAAGATTCATGTTGCCGTGGATGTAAGGAGTGACCTCGGGGGAGATGTGGCCGCAGCCTAGGTTGCGTAGGGCGGATTCGATGGCGGCGGGCAGTGGGGTTTTGCCTTCGTCGTCGACTGAGGTGCCGCCGAGGGCGGCAATCTTGGCGACGTCGGACGGCGCGGCCTCGATATGCATGCAGCCGCCAACCAGGCGCGCGCGGACCTGCGACAGGTCAAGATCGTGCAGGTAGTCCTCGCAGGCGCGAATCAGGTCGACCTTTTCGCGTGTAAGCTCCTCGCCCGTGGGGATGCGCGTGGCAAGGCAAGCGCCGGCGGGCAGATTCCAAACGGGATAGCCCCATGCGCGCAACAGCTCGCGCTCCTCGTCCTTGGTAAAGCCGACCTCCATGAGGGGCGAGCGCACGCCGAGTTCCTCGGCAGCACGCATGCCGGGACGATAGTCGCCGCGATCGCTCGCGTTGCTGCCGTCGATAACGGTGGGAAATCCTAGCGACTTGGCGTGGTTGACGATGGCGGTGAAGCCGGCGCGCTTGCAGTGATAGCAGCGGTCGGCATCATTGCAGGCAACCTGCGGAAGCTGGAGCTGGTCAACCGAAAGATTGAGCACCGGAAGCTTAAAATGCGGGCCCTCATCGGCCTGTCCGTTAACGGACCGTTCGAACGAAGCCTGCTCGGGCGTGCCGATGAGCGGCGTGGTGAGGTGAACGAGAAGGGTGCTGGCGGGCATGATGCGGGAACAAACGGCGGCCAAAAAGCTGCTGTCGACGCCGCCGGAAAAGCCGATGGCGACGCGTCCGTATGCCAAAAGCAGCTGCTCGAGCGCTGCGAGTTTGTCCCGAAGCTCCTCTGCGGGTGCGGTGGTGTCTGAAAGCATGAAACGTTCCTTACAGTTAAAAGCTCGGACGAAACTATAATCCTACCAGCCCTCTTGCCATAAGACTTCTATCTATGTAACGAAAGTGCAATATGTATATACGTTATATACAAGTTTGTAAAGTGCGGTAGAGTAGCGGCAATGCAAGCCGATGAGGGGGAGCGAAATGATCAAGGCTGTTATTTTTGACATGGACGGAACGCTGGTCGATACCGAGCGTTTGGGCATTAAGGCCTGGAAGGCAGGCGCTGCTGAGCTGGGGCTCGCGATCGATGAGGCGCTGATTCATCAGTTCATCGGTCGTACGCTGGTCGACGTCATGGGTATTCTCGAGGAGCATTACGGCAGCCGCGAAACCGCCGATGCGATCTATGTCCGCCACAAGGAGATTCGCGACGAGATGGTCAAGACCGAGCTGGAGCTCAAGGCCGGCGCTGCCGAGTGCCTGGACGAGCTGCTGGCTGCGGGCTATCACGTGGGCCTTGCGACGTCTTCGCGCCATGTTACGGCCGAGCGCAACCTTAAGGTGGTCGGCCTCTTTGACAAGTTTGAGACCGTGACCTGCGGTGAGGACGTCGTGCACGGCAAGCCCGACCCCGAGATGTATCTGCTTGCCTGCGAGCGCGCGGGCTTTGCTCCCGAGGAGTGCGCCGTTGTCGAGGACTCGCGCAACGGCTGTGTTTCGGGCATTACCGCCGGCTGCCATGTCTTTGCCGTGCCCGATATCGTTCCGTTGCCGCAGGACGTGGTGGATGGCTGCGATGCCGTGCTCGACACGCTGTTCGATCTGACGGTGGCAGTCAAGGCTGTGCGCTAGAGCTGGCACACAAGCTATTTCAATTGCATTTTAAAGAGGCGGTCGTTCGCGCTGTGCGGACGACCGCCTCTCTGTTTGTTCCGCCGTTCTAGCGAACGGTAGAGAAAAGGGCCCGACAAGTGCTTGCTTGTCGGGCCCTTTTTGTTTGGCGTGGTGCTGAAGTGAGCTGAAAAGCTACAGATAGGCGCCGAGGTTGATGGCTGTGGCTTCGGCGTGGTTGCTTGCCTGGGTGCTGGCGCGCTCCAGCAAGAACGGGCGCACGAGTTCCTGGCGGTTGATGTCCTCGATGGCTGTGACCGCGGTGACGGTGCGCGCGGCGGAACCGATACGGACGTGCTTGGTCTTTGCCGGGGCCTTGTTCTCGATTTGCTCCATGAGCAGCTGAACGCCCTTGCGGCCAATCTCGTAGCCCGGCGGCGCTACCGTAGTGAGCGGGACCGATCCACTCCAGGCGAGCGGATTGCCGTCGCAGCCAGCCACGCGGACCTGCTTGGGGACGGATATGCCTTTGTCGACCAGCGCCGAGATGACGCCCGAGGCCAACACATCGGTCAGGCCGACCACGAAATCGGGACGTTCGTCAGCGGGGCGCTCGGCGATTTGGGCGCCGATGCCGTAGCCGTCGGCAGCGGTATTCCATTCGCCGGCGTCAATGACTTCAATCTTAATATCGGGATGCAAGGCAAGCGCCTTGTGAATGCCAAGCACGCGTAAGGTGAGCTGCATGAATGCCGCTCGGCCCACAACAACGATATGGTGAGCGCCGCGGGCGATGGCGAGCTCGGCAATGATGCGGCCCTGGGCCTCGTTGTCGGCGGCGACATAGTAGCCGGGCTCGGAGCAGTGGATGTCCAGATGGACGATGGGTACGGGCATCTTGGTCATGGCCGGGTGCCAGTCGGGAGATGCCATGGGCTGAACCATGACGCCGGACATCTGCGTGCCCATAAAGTAGCGCAGGTAATGATCCTCGAGAATATCGTCGTTATCGGCATTGGCGATGAGCAAGTCGTAGCCGTGCTTGCGGGCCTCGTTGTGGGCGCCGCTGGCAATCTGGAGCGAAAAGCCGTGATCAAGGCGGGGGAGCACCAGGCCAAAAGACTTGGTGGTACCGCCGGCCAGCTGTCGCGCACTTTGGTTGGGCAGGTAACCCAAGCGATTGATGGTCTCGTTGATGAGTTTGAGGGTCTCGGGGCGCAGCTTTTCGGGATGGTTGAGCGCGTTGGAAACCGTGCCCAACGAAACCCCAGCCTCGCGCGCGACATCGCTGATTTTTACCTTTGCCATAGCGGCCCCTTTGATGCGTTTCAAGTACAAGCCAGATTGTAGCATCGCCCGCCCCCGGGGTGTCAAAACCTGCCAATTAGGGACAGGTTTATTT
>CAKUEZ010000047.1 GCA_934646965.1 uncultured Collinsella sp.
CGCTCATGTAGTTTAAACGCACGACGATAAGGAGCACCAGTGGGTAACCACTTCCGTACCTCCGGTGCGGGCGATGAAGCTCCCAAGACGCAGCCGAGCGTCGCGGGCAACCGTTTCGCCACTCCGGATTCAGAGGGTCAGCTGTTTAGCCCGATCCCCACGCAGCCGGCAGATCAGGCACAGCCGGCATCCGATCCCTTTGCCTACAATCCCACCAACGATGTTGCGCTTTCTAGCGCGGCGGGCTTTGAACCCGTCCAGACGGTGACCGCCCGCGTGGCTCAGCCTCAGGCGAGTGCTGCCGCACCGCAGCCTACCATGGCCGGCATTCCCGACCCCATGGCTCCTGCGACGCCCGCGCCGCAGCCCGCGCAGTCCGGTCTCTTTGCCGGCATCCCCGACCCCACGCAGCCCGCTGCTCCGGTGGTCGAGCGCGATCAGGCCGCCGAGGTCGCAAGCCTCGACAATGCGCTCAACAACCCCGACTTCACGTCGGTGTTTGCGCCCATCGACCCGCAGGCCAGCCGTAAGAAGATGGCCAAGCAGGCCGGTGTCGAGCCTGTCATCCTTATGGAGCACGTCACCAAGATCTACCCGGCGCAGCCCAACAAACCCGCGCTCGATGACATCAACATCGAGATCTATCCGGGCGAGTTCGTCTTTTTGGTCGGTCACTCCGGCTCGGGTAAGACCACGCTGCTGTCGACGCTCAACCGCGACGTCAAGCCGACGAGCGGCCGCATTCTGGTCGCCGGCCAGGACCTCATGAAGATCAAGAACCGCAAGGTTCCGTTCCTGCGCCGCCAGATTGGCGCCGTGTTCCAGGACTTTAAGCTCCTGCCGCAAAAGACTGCCTACGAAAACGTGGCGTTTGCCCTGCAGTGCATCGGCAAGCCCAAGGGCGTCATTCGCAGCCAGGTGCCCGAGGTGCTGCGTCTGGTCGGTCTGGCCGACCAGATGGACTCGCTGCCCGACCAGCTTTCCGGTGGCGAGCAGCAGCGCGTGGCCGTCGCCCGCGCCATGGTCAATCGCCCGCCGCTGCTGATCTGCGACGAGCCCACGGGCAACCTCGACCCGGCGATTTCGCTGGGCATCATGAAGCTGCTCGAGCGCATTAACCGCACCGGCACCACCGTGATCGTCGCTACGCACGACCGCGAGATGGTCGATAGCATGCACCGTCGCGTGATCGCCCTCGAGGGCGGCCACGTAATCCGCGACCAGGAGAGGGGAGGTTACGGCAACTATGGCACCAACTAACGTGGGCTACTCGTTCAAAGAGGCGGTCAGCCACTTCTTCCGTAACTGGACCACCTCGCTCGGCGCCGTCATCACGATTTTCCTTTCGCTGTTTATCATCGGCCTGTTCATTATGGGTTCCGCGATGCTGAACTCCGTGATCGGCACCGTCGAGGATCAGGTCGTCATCAACGCCTTTATTAGCGATGACGCCGACCAGGCAGATGTTCAGGCCTTTGAGGCCGAGCTCAAGACGTGGAGCAACGTCAAGTCCGTGACGTACAAGGACAAGGACGACGCGCTGGCCGAGTACACGAGCAAGATGTCGGGTAACGCCGACGCTACCATGAGCGCGCTCGACGGTCAGAACCCACTGCCGGCTTCGTTTGCCATCGAGATGGACGATCCGTCCATGGTCGAGAGCACGGCCCAGAAGCTCAAGAAGAACGCCGACTTCCAGAAGATCGCGGACGACGGCGACGTCAACGCGAGCGTGCTGTACGGCCAGGAGGAAGTGAGCCGCCTGTTCCAGGTGACGAACTACATCCGCATCGCCGCCGTGGTGCTCGTCGGCCTGCTGACCTTTATCGCGTTCATCTTTATCAACAACACGATTCGTCTGTCCATTACGGCGCGTCGTCGCGAGATCGCGATCATGCGTCTGGTGGGCGCCAGCAACGGCTTCATTCGCGGGCCGTTCATCACCGAGGGCGTGCTGCAGGCCGTTCTGGGCTCGCTGCTTTCCATCGGCGTGCTGGAGCTGCTGCGAAACCTGATGGTTCCGCGTCTGCAGGAGAGCATCGGCTGGATGTCGTTTGCCCTGCCGATGCAGTACTACCTGGTGACCTACGCTGCGCTGATTCTGGTCGGCGTGCTGATCGGTCTCTTTGGTTCCGCCATCGCCATGCGCCGTTACCTGCGCGTGTAGGCGTTCTTGGAATTCGTTCCTTCAACGGGTCGTCTCTTTTGGGGGCGGCCCGTTTTTTGTCCCCTAGGGATCATTTGGGTAGACTCTTGGGGTGTAAACGGCCATCGATAGTAAGGAGGCGCCATGGGGCGCAATAACAAGCATAAGCGTGGAGCTCGCAATAAGCGCGGGCCGGTGCGCAGCGAGCGTCGCCCGAGTCTGACCGGACGCGTGCAGCTCCATGAGCATAGCGCCTACGTTGTAACCGAAAACGGCGACTACAAGGTCATGGGCCGCGGCAAGCGCGAAATTATGGACGGCGATACCGTTGCCGTAAGCATTAAGAACAGCCCGCATGGCGAGCGACGCGCCGTAATCGAGGGCGTCGTCGAGCGTGCGGCCATCAGTGTGGTGGGCACGTACCAGACCGCCGGCCCGCTCGGGGTGATCGAGCCACTTGATTCTCGCCTTAAGGCCGATTTCTTTATTCTGCCGGAGGACACCTCGGCGGAGCGCTTGGGCGTTCATCCGGGTGATGCGGTCGTCGCACGCATTCTGACATATCCGACGCGCCTGGAATCGGGCGCCGTGACGATCGAGCGCCGTATTGGTGGCGATGATGCGCCCGATTTGGGCGTTCAGTATGTGATGGCGCGTTATGGCTATACCGATACTTATCCCGAGGCCGCGCTAGCCGAGGCCGAGGCACTTTCGCTCGATGTGGCCTCGGCACTTAAGGACCCGCTCCGCCGAGACCTGCGCGACCGCTTTGTCATTACGATTGACCCGGTCGACGCGCGCGACTTTGACGACGCCATCTCGCTGGAGCGCACGCCCGAGGGCGGCTACAAACTGGGTGTCCATATTGCCGACGTTTCGCACTATGTGGCTTGGGATGGGCATATCGATCTGGAAGCCCGCCATCGGACGACGTCGGTGTATCTTGCCGATCGCGTGCTTCCCATGCTGCCCGAGCGCCTGTCGAACGATCTGTGCTCGCTGCGTCCCGACGAGGATCGCCTGGCGTTTACCGTCGACATTGAGCTCGACGCGCAGGGTCGCGTGCGCCATTACGATCCCTATCCCAGTGTGATCCGCTCGCGCGTGCGCATGGACTATGACGGCGCCGAGGCGCTGCTGGTGCGTGCCGGCGCGGTGGAGTATTCGGTGCTGGAGGGCGCCGCCGAGGATGTCGCTGCCGCCGAGGCCTCGCGCGAGGAAGCGCTCGAGCGTGGGCTTGCGTGCGAGGAAACCGCTCGCGGCTATAACGTCGACTTGGGGGATTTCCTCGTGGCTGCCAACGAGCTCGCCGAGCATCGCCGTCGTATTCGCCGCGCGCGCGGCTCGGTTGACTTCGATACAGCCGAGATTCGGGCGCTGCTGGACGAGGACGGCGTGCCCGTGCAGATTGTGGCCCGCGAGCGCTCGTGCGCCACGTCGCTGATCGAGGAAGCCATGCTGCTGGCCAATGAGTGCGTGGCGGAGTGGTTGGCCGACCGCGATATCGAGGCTTGCTATCGCGTGCACGACGATCCCAGTCCCGACAGCCTGCACGGTGCCGCCGTGGCGCTGGCACAGCTGGGCATCATCGATGACCGTCGCGCTGCCGGCATTGCCCTGGGAAGCCCCGATGAGCTGCAAGCCGCAGTTGACGCGGCCGCCGGTACGGCCAACGCGCCACTCGTCAACACGTTGCTGCTGCGCAGTATGCAGCGCGCGCTGTACAAGCCGCGCAACGAGGGCCACTTTGCGCTCGCCGCGCCGTGCTACTGCCACTTTACGAGTCCCATTCGCCGCTATCCCGACCTGGTGGTGCATCGCGTACTCAAGCTGCAGCTGGCCTACGAGCGGCTGGGCGGCAAGGACGCCTTGGTGCGTACGCCGCGGCTGATCGGTAAGGGTCGCGAGTCCCTGCCGCGCATCCTGCCGCAAATCTGCCGCGCGTGCAGCGATGCCGAGCGTGCGGCCGACGCCGCCAGCCATGCGACGCAAAAGATCAAGATCGCCCAGTACTACGAGGACCGCCTGGGCGAGCGCTATGCCGGAACGATCTCGTGGGTCAGCAGCATGGGCCTTTTTGTGCGCCTTGATCTGACACAGGTTGAGGGTTTGGTCTCGATCAAGAGTCTGGGCAACGAGTGGTTTGAGTTTGATGAGGACGCGCTCACGCTCACGGGCGCCGACACGGGGACTCGCTATGAGTTGGGGCAACGCGTGATCATCGAGGTCTCGCGCGTCAACACCACGCGCGGGCACTTGGATTTCAGGCTTATTCATTAGCCGGAATTTGGTGACTGATAGAGAACGGGGCGGTCTTTTGGGGCCGCCTTTTTTGTGGCACATCAATCGTCTTGCCGCTCGCGCGCTTGCGTCTTCCGCCTGCTATAGGGGAGATAAAACCTACCAAAATAAACCTGTCCCTATTTGGGAGGTTTACGAGAGAGCGGGGATGAGATGACAACGGTGTACGGGTATGCGCGGGTGAGCTCGCGTGATCAAAATCTGAATCGGCAGCTGGATGCACTGGGCGCCTATGGCGTGGAACCGGCGAATATCTTTGCCGACCATGCGAGCGGCAAGGACTTCGATCGACCGCGGTATCGCGAGCTACTGTGCGCGTTGGATTCCGGTGATGTGCTGGTGGTACTTTCCATTGATCGGCTGGGCCGTAACTACAGCGAGATCCTCGAGGAATGGCGGTGCATAACCAAAGAGCTCGGCGCCGCCATCGTGGTGCTGGACATGCCATTGCTCGACACGCGCGCCAGAGACTGTGGTGGGTCGGACGTGACGAGTGCGTTGATTGCCGATATTGTTTTGCAGCTGCTGAGCTATGTGGCGCAGGTGGAGCGCGAGAACATTCACCGGCGCCAAGCCGAGGGCATTGCGGCGGCGCGAGCGCGCGGCGTGCGCTTTGGCCGGCCCCGCAAACCCTGTCCTCCGCAATTTGAGCTGGTACGCGATACCTACGAGGCGGGTGATATCACGCGGAGCCAGGCGGCAAAGCGGCTGGGCGTGTGCGTAGGGACGTTCGACCGTTGGATGCGCGAGATGGAGTAGGGGCGTCGCGTTCCTTTGGCGCCCCGATTCGAACATTTTGGATTTCGCTACGGCGGCAATCGCATTTGGGGGTACACTCGCTGCTGCTCAAAAAATGACGGAGGTTAGCCCTTGGCGCGTGTGAAGCACATAGTCGGATGGATTTCGGTTGCCCTGCTGGCCGTGACGCTGGCAAGTATTTGGATGCTGACGGAGCAGAACGTGGAGCAGACGTCGTCGCTCAGCGAGTCGACCGCGCACGTGGTGGAAGGACAGGTCGCGGGCGTTCAGCCCAGCGCCGCGCAGGAGTCCCCGGCGGGGGATACCGCCGAGGGCTCGGATTCAACGGCTGCCACCGTTCATCCGGACCCGCTTGCCCCTGTTCGCCTGTGGATGAGTACCAATATCCGCCGCGTCGCACATACCGTCGAGTTCTTCTTTGTGGGGCTGTTCGCTTCGGCGGCAGTGGCATGCCTGGGCGAGCGCCTGCCGTGCGCGCGATTTCGGTACGTATTCGTCCTGCTCTTTTGTGTCGTTTGCTCTGTCGGTGACCAGGTGCACAAGATCTTTGTTCCCGGTCGTCATTTCGACATGATCGACCTGGGCTTCGATGCCGCGGGCTACGTCGTCGCCATGCTGCTGGTATTGCTGGTCTCCGCATGGGTGCACCATGTGACGCACCCCATCGGCGCCCATGCGAGGCGCTAGCCGGTAACAAACCCGTTTCTGATAATGCGACCTTGTTGAATTATTTTGTGTCGCGCGTATTTCCGAGCGGTCGGATTTGAGGGGCGAGCGGTAGAACGCTCGCCCTTTGTGCGCCACGATGCGGCACAATGTACCGTAAAAGCTGTTTATATCCGGCACGAATCGTTCGTTGGTCTTTAATTCTTCTCAACGGAGGTGTTTGAGATGGCAAACGGATTGCTTTTAAGGCTTCGCGAGCGTGAGCTCAGCGCGAGTCCGGCGGAACGCAATGTCATCGCATACGTGGGTGCTCATCCGCATGAGGTGGTCGGGCTGTCCGTCCGCAGTCTTGCTGATGCCACGTTCTCCTCGCCCTCGAGCATTTTGCGTTTTTGCAAGCGCTTGGGTTTTGCGGGCTACAAGGAGTTCCAGCGCGAACTGATTGCCGAACTGGCGCTCTTGGGTGACAAGAAAGACGTTGCCCTCGAGGACATCTCCATGGATGACAGCGTCGAACGTATCGTGGGGAAGGTGATGAAAAGCAACGTGCGCACGATCGAAGCGACGGCGCGAACGCTCGATTACACCGTCTTGGAGCGATGCGCGGCCCATCTTAAGCGGGCACGCGCGGTCAATCTGTTCGGTATTGGTGCCTCTCGTTTGGTCGCGCACGATCTGGCGCAAAAGCTCATGCGTGTCGACAAAGAGTGCCATCTGTACGACGACTGGCATGATCAGCTCTTGTGTGCCAAGAACATGCATGAGGGCGATATGGCAATCGCCTTTAGCTACTCGGGCCTGACGCAAGAGGTGCTGGACTGCACCGCCGAGGCTCAACGTCACAACTGTCCCGTTGTGGCCGTTACCAAAGTAGATGGATCATCCAAGCTTGCCACCGTGGCCGATGCCGTGCTCGGCGTCGCCGCGAGTGAACCCCTGGTCCGCAGCGGTGCCATGGCTTCGCGTATGGCCCAGCTTATGGTTGTCGATGCCCTGTACGCTGCTTACGTTGCCAGCGACTACGAACGGGCGACGCATGTCATTAAGCAAAACTACATCGAGAAACAGGAAAGATGAGGTGAATGAAATGCTCGATTTAACAAAATTCACGACCGAACAGCGCAATCTTAGGTCAATGGACCTCGATACGATGACATCGCTGCAAATCGTTACGACGATGAATGATGAGGATCTTCGTGCCGTCCAGTCGGTTACGAAAGTGTTGCCCCAGGTTGCCACAGCAATCGACTGGGCTGCTGAGGCACTCGAGCGCGGCGGGCGCGTCTTTTACATGGGTGCAGGCACCAGCGGTCGTCTGGGCGTGCTCGACGCTTCGGAGTGTCCGCCCACGTTTGGTGTGTCACCCGATCTGATTGTCGGGCTCATTGCCGGAGGCGAGACGGCGTTTATCAAGGCTGTCGAAGGTGCCGAAGACAGCGAGGAGCTTGGCGCGAGCGACCTGCGGGAGCGTGAGCTCTCGGACAAGGATCTTGTCGTTGGCCTGGCGGCAAGCGGTCGTACTCCCTATGTGGTGGGCGGCCTTGTGTACGCCAAGGCAACTGGGTGCAAGACCATCGCAATTGCCTGTAACCTAGGATCGAAGATCGGGGAGAGCGCAGATCTTGCCATTGAGCCCGTGCCCGGTCCCGAGGTGCTGACCGGCTCAACGAGGCTCAAGGCGGGAACGGTCCAAAAGCTCATTCTCAATATGATTTCGACCGGTGCCATGGTCAAGATTGGCAAGGTGTACCAAAACCTGATGGTCGATGTACAGCAGACGAACGAGAAGTTGGTGGTGCGCGGCCAGAACATCGTGATGGAGGCGACCGGCTGCACGCGCGAGCGCGCTGTTCAGGCGCTTGCAGATGCCGGCGGCCACGTAAAAACCGCTATTGTCTCGGTGCTGCTGGACTGCGATGCCGAGCAGGCTGCGGTAGCTCTTGAGCGGGCGCGCGGCCATGTCCGTGCTGCGGTGAGTGGCCATGAGAAGGGCAATGCCGATGCCCAATAGGTGCACGGCGTGAGCAGATATGACATCAAGAAGAGATACCCAATACAAGGAGGAGTTATGACGAACAAAGAGCTGGCTCAAAAGCTGCTGGACCTTTTGGGCGGTAAAGACAACGTGCTGGCAAACGCGGCGTGCATGACGCGCCTGCGCGTGACCGTCAAAGACACGGGCGACGTCGACACGGAGGGTATTAAGGCACTCGACGGCGTGATGGGCCTTGTTGAGGACGACACGATGCAGATCGTGCTGGGTCCGGGCAAGGTGAATAAGGTGCTCGAGGAATTCTCCAAGCTCACCGGCCTTGCGAAAGGCGTTGCTGACGAGAGCGTAGTTGACGCTGCGGCCACAAACAAGGCCGCGCAGAAGGCCAAGTACGAGTCCAAACCGGTTCAGGCCTTCCTTAAGAAGATTTCCAACGTCTTCGTCGCCCTGCTTCCCGGCATCATTGCGGCTGGCCTCATTAACGGTATCTGCAACGTCATCAATGTCTCGACGGCGGGTGCGCTTGCGGGCGAGTGGTGGTATCAGGGCATTCGTTCCATGGGTTGGGCCCTCTTCGCCTATCTGCCCATCTTGGTGGGCTATAACGCGGCGCGCGAGTTTGGTGGCTCCGCTGCGCTGGGCGGTATCGCCGGCATGATGTGTATCGCCAACGGTGCCATGCCCCTGCTTGCGCCTGGCACGGCTGATCCTGCCGCTGCCATTCTGCTGCCGCTCACCAATGCGCAGTACAACCCCGCAGTGGGCGGTATGATTGCGGCTCTCATCGCTGGTGCGTTTTTCGCCTGGATGGAGCGTCAGATTCGCAAGGTCATGCCCAACGCGCTCGATACGTTTCTGTCCCCGCTGCTGGTGCTCATCATCGGCGCCTTTGCTCTGATGCTTGTCATCCAGCCGGTTGGCGCATGGCTGACGGCCGCAATCTTTAGCGTCCTCACCTTTATCTTCGAGAAGCTGGGCGTCCTGGGCGGCTATATCCTGTCGGCAGGCTTCTTGCCGCTGGTGTCCGTCGGCCTGCATCAGGCGCTCACGCCGATCCACGCTATGCTCAACGATCCCGACGGCGCTACCAAGGGCATCAATTACCTGCTGCCCATCCTTATGATGGCTGGCGGCGGCCAGGTCGGTGCCGGTTTGGCGCTGTACTTTAAGACCAAGAACGCCAAGCTCAAGAAGTACGTCGCCGAGTCCATCCCCGTTGGCATCCTGGGCGTGGGCGAGCCTCTGATGTATGCCGTTACGCTGCCGCTCGTTCGTCCGTTTGTGACGGCCTGCCTGGGCGCCGGGTTTGGCGGCGCGCTTGCAGCGCTGCTTCACATCGGCACGGTTTCCCAGGGTGTTTCCGGTCTGTTTGGCCTGTTGATCGTTGTTCCTGGTCAGCAGCTCGGCTACGTTGCCGCTATGCTGCTTGCCTATGCCGCCGGCTTTGTCCTGACGTGGTTCTTTGGCGTGGACGAGCAGAAGATCAACGAGTTTTTTGGCGAGTAGTTTGATAGCGCGAGCCGTGTTGCTCAGGGTTCACGGCGCGCGGCAGATTTCTTGATGCTATGGTTGTGCCGGCGGGGCTAACTGCTCCGCCGGCCTTTTTTAAAGGAGCGTTGAAGCGTGAAAACGGGTATTTCGATTTATCTTTCCAGTCCTCTGCAGGATATTGAGCGGACGATCGAGCTTGGTGCCGCGGCGGGTGCACGCTATGCGTTTACCTCACTGCATATTCCCGAGGATGGGGGAGCGGCGTATGCCGATAAGGTTCGCCAGGTGCTGTCGCTGCTTTCCGCCCGCGGCATTGCGCTCATTGCCGATGTGGGGCCGCGCACGTGCGATTTGCTGGGCCTTGAGCGCATGGAGGACTTGCGTGATCTGGGACTGGAGTACCTGCGCTTGGATTATGGCTTTAGTGCCCAGCGGGTCGCGGAGCTGTCCGGTGTATTTCGCATTGTGGTTAATGCATCGACGGTGAGTTCTGATGAAATCGCATCGTGGCGAGAAGCCGGTGCCGATGTGACTCGTTTTGCCGCCTGCCACAATTTTTATCCCAAGCCCTATACCGGTTTAGCTCTGGAGGACATTGCTCGGGTGAATCTTCGTCTTGCGGCGCTTGGCTTCGAAATCATGGCTTTTGTGCCGGGTGATGCCAACGTTCGCGGGCCGGTATTCGAGGGACTGCCGACGGTTGAGGCACAGCGCGGTCGCGCGTCAAAGGTTGCCCTCAATATGCTTGAGCTTGCACATGGCGCCGATTGCGACATTGTTTTGGTCGGCGACCCTGATCTTTCCGATGCGGGTTGGGCACAGTTTGCTCAAGTTTCCGCCGGATACGTGGATTTGCAATGTGAGCTTGAGCCCGGTTATGCCTATGTGCGCGGGCAGATTCATCACGACCGGCCCGACTCGAGCGCCCTCATCTTTAGGTCTCAGGAGTCGCGCACGACGCTTAAGCCGGATTCCGTGCCGACGGATACCGGTGCCGGCCTGCCGCGAAAGACGGGGTCGATCGCTGTGAGCAATAGCGGCTATGGGCGCTACGAAGGCGAGCTTGAGATTGCGCGGGTCGATCTTCCCGGCGACGAGCGCATGAACGTTGCGGGCCATATCACGCCTGAGGCAATGGAGCTGCTGCCGTTCATCAAACGCGGATTCGGGGTACGGTTCGTTTAGCGTGTGACCCGTGGGCTACAATTGCCCCATCATGCGAAGGCGCCTCGTATGGTGTGTACCTGCGTTGGCCGATCTATATGCGGAGGATTCCCATGACCGTACTGTTTGTTGAATATCCCAAGTGCTCGACCTGTAAAAAGGCCAAGGCATGGCTGGACGAACATGGGGTTGAGTATATCGACCGCGATATCGTTACGGACAATCCCGCGGCCGATGAACTTGCGACTTGGATTGCTCGTTCGGGGCTGCCGGTGCGACGCTTCTTTAACTCGTCGGGCATGAAATATCGAGAGCTGGGCCTGAAGGCGCGCCTGGATGCGGGTATGACGGACCAGGAGTGCTGCGAGCTGTTGGCGACTGACGGCATGCTGGTTAAGCGCCCGCTGCTGGTGGGCGACGACTTTGCGATTCCTGGCTTTAAGGAAGCGGCTTGGACCGAGGCGTTGCTGTAGCGGTTGCGGAAAGTGCGTCCCGTTTCGAGCGCTGATTCTGGGACGCGGTTTCCGGTTGGAGGCTCTACGGGAAACTGCGCCCCGGAATTCGCTTCCAGAATGGGACGCACTTTCCGCCAGCGGGCCTGCTCCAGTCAGTCTTCCAGCTGCGCCCATTCGTGCGGGTCGTAGATCTTTACGTGCTTGTCGGGCGTGTCGCTCCAGTACTCTTCGTCCATAAAGGGCAGGTATGCCTGAATGCCGGGGCAGATAAACGGAATCCGTTGCCGCTGAAGGCGCTCGCGCTGCCGCCGCTCCAGGTTCGTCTCGGATATGACGGTCGGCATGCCGGACAGCTCGACGAGGCTTGCCTGGATGCGCTTGAGGTCGGGGAGCGCCGCATGCCATGACGTCCGCATGATCAAAAATGAGGCGCGGCGGTAGTTTGCCTGCATCACTGTGATGGCGGGGCGCAGTGTGGGATGGATTTTGTCCCGTTCGGGCCAAAGGTCGGCAGTGATCTCGAGGCCCAGGGTCTCCCATAGGTAATCAAGCTCTTCGTCCATGGCGCCTCGATATCTACGCGATCATTGTTACTTCGATTGTGTTGCCTGGTGCTATCGTTTTCGCGGTAGAATCTGCCAACGGTTGACGGCTACCGCTCGCGGCGTTTTGCCCTTCGTGTGCAGCGGTCGGCTTCACAGGTCCTTCACGGGTTGGACGATATTAGGCCAATTTGACCGAATTTCAAAAAAGTTAAAATTGGGGCTTGCGTCACCGTAGAACTTCCCGTATATTTCTTTCTTGCGCAAAGGCACAGCCGAGCGCAGCGATGCAGTCATTGGGATGTCGTCTAATGGCAGGACAGCGGATTCTGGTTCCGTCAATGGGGGTTCGACTCCCTCCATCCCAGCCATTGCATTTGCTACATATGGCCCGTTCGTCTAGCGGTTTAGGACGCCGCCCTCTCAAGGCGGAGATCACCAGTTCGAATCTGGTACGGGCTACCCAAAAATGAACGCCCGGGCCTCGTAAGAGACCCGGGTTTTGTGTATCGACCGTATATGCGGCGCTTGCCGCGTTTCGCTCAGATCGAGGAGTGGCCATGGATCTGCCCATCAGCTTGCAAGACATCACGTATGCCGAGAACTATCTGGCGCAGGGTGACCTGGCCACGGCGACGCCGTTGCTGGAGCGTCTGGTGGAGCTTGCCGAGGAGTACATCGATGCCGAGTGCAAGACGGAGGAGAACCGTCAGTACTTTAGCTTCGATAGCAAGTTTGAGCGCTTGGCCTATCGTCGCGTGGAGAAGGATCCGCGCGAGCTCGTGCAGGTCGAGGTGCCGTTTGACCGTCTGTATTCCGACATGGCGTTTGCCTACATTCGCCAGCAGGATTATGTGAGCGCCCGTAATGCCCTGATGCAGGCCGTGCGCTGGGACCCCATGAACTGCAACTATCGTTTGGACTTGGCCGAGCTGTTCCGTGCGCTCGAGGACAAGCAGGAGTGGGCATCGCTCTCGTTCTCGGTGTTGGAGCGCGCGAGCGATGGCAAGTGCGCCGCCCGCGCTTACGCCAACTTGGGCCAGTATTTCCTTGAGCCCGAGACTGAGAACGTCTCGGCGGCCGTGGGTTGCGCGCGTCTGGCGCTGCGCTTGGCCCCTGGCGATGCGCATACGACGCGCCTGCTCAACAAGATCCATACTGCCTATCCGGATGCCGCCGATGAGAGCGACGACCATGTGATGGGTGAACTGGCCCTGCAAGGCGTGCCGACCTCGCCTTCGGCCGAGATTGCCATCTGCCTGATTATGTGCGCGACCGATGCTGCAAGCGACGGCGACAAGCAGGAGGCGACGCGCCTGACGGTGCGTGCCCGCGACTTGGTAGGCGAGGACGCCTGCGCGGCGATTATCAAACTGGTGCGCGAGAGCGACGCCGAGCTCAATGCTGAGCGCAAGGCGAAGCGCGACGCCGCGGGCTCAAACGCCGATGGCGCCAAGGAGGCCGGCGATGCCCAGTAAGCGCGAGCGCAAGCTCATTTCCAAGAATCGCTCGGCACACCACGAGTACTTTATCGATGAGACCTTTGAGTGCGGCATTGAGCTGAGTGGCACCGAGGTCAAGTCGATTCGCGAGCGCGCGTGCCAGATCACCGACACCTTTGCACTGATTCGTGGCGGCGAGTGCTGGCTCGTGGGCCTGCATATTCACCCTTATAGCCATGGTGGCGTGTGGAACCGCGACCCTGATCGCCGTCGTCGTCTGCTGCTGCACCGCAAGGAGATTGACTTTCTCGACGGTAAGCTACGTAATCGCGGCTATGCTCTGGTGCCGCTGGAGCTCTACTTTAATACCGACGGCCGCGTAAAGCTGCTGCTGGGCCTAGGCCGCGGCAAGAAGCTTTATGACAAGCGCGAGGATATGGCCAAGCGCGACGTTCAGCGCGAGATTGACCGCGCCCTCAAGGAGCGCAACCACTGACCGCCCTTCATAAGTTGCGGTGGAATACGGACTGTTTTGTCTGTTTGAGGGGATATTCAGTCCCTATTTCACCGCAACTGCGGGCGTCTCATCTTGCTTACTGTTTTGACACATATGTCTCAAAGGCGGTGTCCGTTATGGGCGCCGCCTTTTTTATGGGTACATACATCCATGAGGTTCCAACCCGGGTTAGGGGAGTGATCGTTATGGACAAAACTGCGTTCTTTACCATGCCGAGCGGTCTGTACGTGGTGAGTGCCGCGGCAGACGGGCTGCGCGCCGGCTGCGTCATCAACACGGCGGTGCAGGTGACGTCCACGCCGCCGCGCATTTCGGTTGCCGTGAACAAGGACAACGTCACCTCGGGCGTCATCGTATCGGCCAAAGCGTTCGCGCTGACCGTGATCGATCAGACCGCCGACATGCTCTACATCGGTAACTTTGGGTTCCGTACCAGCAGCGACTATGACAAGTTTGCCAAGTACGAGACTCGCGAGACGGCTCTGAGTATGCCTTATGTGCCCGAGCACGCGGCGGCCCTGTTTAGCTGCCGTCTGATCGACACTGTGGATGTGGGCACGCATCTACTGTTTATCGGCGAGGTCGAGGATGCCGAGCGCCTGAGTGACGAGACGCCGCTCACCTACGATTACTACCATAAGGTCCTGAAGGGCAAGACGCCTCCGAAGGCGTCCTCGTATCAAGGCTAGAAATGTTTTAAAAATACTTGCATTATATTATTGAGAATCTATACTGATAAATGAAGTACATCACCAGTCGCGTTCGAGAGGAGAACATCATGGCTGAGGAGAAGAAGACGTATAAGTTCGTGTGCGTCGTTTGCGGTTACGAGGTTGAGGTCGATACGCCCGAGCTGCCCGAGGATTATGTGTGCCCGGTGTGCGGCGTCGGTCCCGATCAGTTTGAGCTCGTCGAGGAGTAGCTCGCAGACACACGGCGAAAGCCGAACATAGCTCTGTCCAAGGGCCCCGGTCGGTCATCCCGGCTGGGGCCCTTTTCCTCCGCCCCCAAGGGATCACGGTTGCTGTTAGCCGATCCTGCCTGTCGTGAGTCCGGCCGACCTTTTGTCTTAACCTGCCACATCTAACGGCTCAAAACGGGTCTTCCTGTTACATATCGAGACAAACCAAAACTGTCCGGCAGAAGATCTCAATCTGTAACATCTAGCAGTGAAAACGGGGTCTATGTGTTACAGATTGAGACAAACGGAGCTGTCCCTCGGAATGATCTCGATCTGTAACATCTAACGTCTCAAAACGGGTCTTCCTGTTACAGATCGAGACGTTTGCCTGGGTGGGCGCCCCGCCCCATTACATCCCTGTCAACAACACGACATCGAGAATCGTCACGATGGCACCGATCCCTACAAGCAGCGCGTTGAGCGGGCGCGAATTGGCGTATTTGCCCATGACGCGGCGTGAGCTGGTGAGCCGTATGAGCACAAAGACCGTAATCGGCAGCTGAAGCGACAGCAGTGCCTGACTCCAGATGAGACCTTCAAAAGGATTTGGGACGACTAGGCACGCCGTCACTGCGCCGACGAAACAGGCCGCCACTCCGATCGAGGAATGTCGGTCGTGTATGTCGTATTCCTCGTCGAACATGCCCGCAGTGATGGTTCCCGCCGCCATGCCCGCTGTCACGCTGCTCGAGAGGCCCGCGAACAGCAGCGCTACCGCAAAGATGGTCGAGCTCGCCGGGCCCAAGATGGGGGAGAGCGTGGCCGCTGCGACGGCGAGGTCGTCTACGACCATGCCGTGCACAAAGAAGGTCGTCGCGGCCAGGATGACCATGGCCGAGTTGATTGCCCAGCCCACGCCCATCGAAAAGAGCGTGTCAAAGAGCTCGTAGCGCAGACGTTCTTCGATAACCTGCTCGCCTTGGCCTTCGAAGTGCATGGATTGGATGACCTCGGAGTGCAGGAAGAGGTTGTGGGGCAT
>CAKUEZ010000048.1 GCA_934646965.1 uncultured Collinsella sp.
TGCAACGTCGACGACAACCAGGACCTGGCCATGAAGTTTGGCGTCATGAGCATCCCCACGCTGATCGTCTTTAAGAACGGCGAGGAAGTCGACCGCTCGGTCGGCGCATTACCTAAGGCAAGGCTTCAGGCACTGCTGGAGAAGCATCTGTAATACGCTTGTTACTTGCCTGCCGTCCATGAGCGGTTTTACACCGCTCGCCGGAGTGCCGGGTGCAGGGCGCGCGACCACGGATAGTATGGTAGACACAAACAGCCCCCAGTGAACGGGTGCGGGTCAGACGGACTCGCACCCGTTTTCTTATGCGCCGGCGCCCAGGGCGGGCGTAGTAGAATCTGAACCACTGGATTGCCCCGTATAAAAGGAGATTCCCATGCATGACGTCGGAATGAACATGAGCC
Source organism: uncultured Collinsella sp. (assembly GCA_934646965.1). Taxonomy (GTDB): domain Bacteria; phylum Actinomycetota; class Coriobacteriia; order Coriobacteriales; family Coriobacteriaceae; genus Collinsella. The sequence goes on from CAKUEZ010000048.1 coordinate 402, forward strand.
AGCTCGCCATGAGCGTCAAGCAGGTCGACGACACTATCGAGCTCGCTCACGAGTGGAGCCATCAGCTGCTGCATGCGACCGAAAACTTTGACATGGAGCGCATCGGCGCCAAGCTCGAGGCCGCCATGGCCGCGCTGCACGAGGCGCATGCCGCGCTCGAGGGCTACGAGGAGGCCATCGAGGCCGATCACAACTCCGTCGGCTCTGTGAAGTTGGTGTAGCGTGGCCGGGCACGAGCACGTGCACGACTGCGGGCACGCACATGATCATGGCGCGGGTGCCGAGGCGGGGTGCCGGTGCGGTGGCTCCACCTCCGAGCTGGTCCGCTTTTCGGTCACCGCGCCCGACGACCTGCTGCGCCGCTTTGACGAGCAGATCGCGCGCCGCGGCGATGTGGCCAACCGCTCCGAGGCCGTGCGCGACCTGATTCGCGCCTCGATCGCCAAGGAGCAGATGCGCACGCCCGATGAGCACGTTATCGGATCGCTCACTATGATCTACGACCACCATACCGGCGACCTGACGCGTCGCCTGGACGAGGTGCAGCACGACTACACCGACGAGATCGTCTCGACCATGCACGTGCATCTGGACCACCACAACTGTCTGGAGATTCTGGCGCTCAAGGGTCGCGGCGAGCGCGTCTACGAGCTGGCCGACCGCCTGCTGGGCCTGCGCGGCGTTAAGCACGGCGAGCTCACCTGCGCCGCCACCGGGCAAAGCCTAGGACTGTAGCGGGATTTCACGCAGTACACCTGCCAAAAAGGGACAGGCTTGTTTTGGCAGGTTTAGAAGCTTTACCGACCAAAATAAACCTGTCCCTTTTTGGTCGGTTTTGACGAGGGAGAGCCGCATGCGGCATGTGCATATTCATGTGATGGGCATTGTGCAGGGCGTTGGCATGCGGCCGTTTGTGTATCGCGAGGCCATGGTGCATGGTATTTGCGGCTGGGTGCTCAATGCGGGCGACGGCGTGCATATCGAGGCGCATGCTTCGGGCGCGGCCATCAGCAGCTTTGTCGTCGCGCTGTCCGAGCATGCGCCTGCGGCTGCCCGCGTGGAGCGCGTTTACGTTGCGGATTTGGAGTCTGGGACCTGGGATGTCGCCGATGAACAGGGCTTTTACATCGTGGCGTCGCAGGACCAGACCGCGCATACAACGCTCATCTCCCCCGATATCGCCACCTGTAACGACTGCCTGCGCGAACTGTTCGACCCCGCCGACCGACGCTATCACTACCCCTTTATCAACTGCACCAACTGCGGGCCGCGCTTTACCATCATCCGCTCGCTGCCCTATGACCGAGCGGCCACCTCGATGGATCGCTTTCCCATGTGTCCCACGTGCGCCGCGGAGTATGGCGACCCGCTCGACCGGCGCTTTCATGCGCAGCCCGACGCCTGCTTTGATTGCGGACCGCATATTACGTGGCGTGAGGCGAACGCGTCGGATGGCACGGGGCTCGAGGGCCCGGGCGCGACGCCGGCTGTCGGCGACACACGCGAGGCCAGCGATGCCATCATTGAGCGCTGTGTTGAGCTGCTGGCCAACGGCGGCATCGTCGCCATCAAAGGCCTGGGCGGATTTCATCTAGCTTGTGACGCCGCGAACAGGCAGGCCGTGGCCGAGCTGCGCCGTCGCAAGCGTCGCAGCAACAAGCCGCTTGCCGTCATGGTGCGCAGCCTTACCGATGCTGAGCGCCTATGCCACGTCGATGATACCGAGCGCGACGTGCTAACCGGCAGTACCCGCCCCATCGTGCTGCTGCGCCGGCGCGCCATTAACGGAAACGACGGCAGCTCTCCTGACGCTCCCGCGCTCGCACCGTCCGTTGCACACGACCTGCCCGAGCTCGGCGTCATGCTCCCCTATACCCCGCTTCAGCATCTACTGCTTGCCGCAGCGGAAGCCCGAGACATGCACGCGCTTGTCATGACCAGCGGAAACCTGAGCGAAGAGCCCATCGAGACCGACGACGATCTTGCCTGGGAGCACCTTGTTACCGCCGGCATCGCCGACGCGCTGCTCGGCAACGACCGCGCGATCCTCTCGCGCTACGACGACTCCGTGGTGCGTGTGGTCGATGGGACCACCATGCCTGTGCGCCGCGCCCGCGGATATGCGCCACAGCCGTTGCCGCTGCCGACGCTCGCCGGCGCCGCGCCCTCCGTGCTCGCCTGCGGGCCGCAGCAAAAGGCCACGATCGCACTCACGCGTGAGGACGCGAGCGGAGCGTCGGCCTGTTTTGTGTCGCAGCATATTGGAGACGTCGAGAACGGCGCGACCTTCGACGCCTGGAATGCGGCGCGCACACGCCTGGAAGACCTTTTTGACCTGGCGCCCGCCGCCTTGGCCTGCGATCTACACCCCAGCTATCTATCAAGCCAGTGGGCACGCGAGCAGGCGCGGGAGCGCAATCTGCCGCTTGTCGAAGTCCAGCATCATCACGCACACATCGCGAGCGTAATGGCCGAGGCCATCGCTGCGGGCCAGCTTGCGCCCAACGAGCGTGTCCTGGGCATTGCCTTTGATGGCACGGGCGCTGGCACCGACGGGACCATTTGGGGCGGCGAGTTTCTTGTCGTCGGCCTTGCCGATTTTGAGCGCGCCGCGCACCTACGTGCCTGGCCGCTGCCCGGCGGTGCTGCATCCGTGCGCGATGCCCGTCGCAACGCTTTTGCCCTGCTCGGCGAACTCGGCCTGCTCGAACACCCGGGCGCCGCAGGGCTCTTGGGTAGCCTCGATGAGCAGAACCGTAGCGTGACGGCCACGATGATCGAGCGGAACATCAACAGCCCGCGCACGAGTAGCATGGGCCGCCTGTTTGACGCCGCAGCAGCGCTTCTGGGCATCTGCGGGCAGGCAACCTACGAGGGCGAGCCCGCCATAGAACTCGAAGCCGCCGCTTGGCGTGCACTCGACGGTGAAATTGCCGGTTTTGGCGGCGATGGGGCCGGCTTTTCCGCAACCGACCCATCATGGGTGGACAGTTTGTTCAAATACGTATTAACTACAAACCCCCTAATCAGCGCTTTTGGTTCAACTTTGGCCAAAAATGACTCTCCAGACGCCCTGTTTGCGGCAAATATGAACGCCGGATACCCCAAATCGGCCCATTTGAGGTCCACGCAGATGACTTTTGCCACCCAAAGCCGACCTAAAAAATACGTATCTGAACTAACTGTCCAGGCGACCCCGGACGACCCCTTCATCCTAGATCCAAACCCGCTTTTTGAGGCACTTTTGGGTGGAATCGAGGCCGGCGCACCGGCCGACAGGCTTGCGCTCGACTTCCATATCGCCATCGCGCGCGCATCGGCCCGCATCGCAAGCGAAATCTGCATCCGTGAAGGCATCGACACCGTCGCGCTCTCGGGCGGCGTGTTCATGAACCGGCTTCTGTTCCAGCTTCTCACCCGCGAGCTCAAGAACGCAGGCCTTACTGTTTTGGCCCCTCATTCCGTGCCCGTCAACGACGGCTGCATCGCCTACGGTCAGGCGGCAGTCGCGCGCGCTCGACTCGCGCGGGTCGCATCGCAGTAGCTCGCCTGCACGCCGCCGTCTCACAGGCGTAACGCGTTTGCCCGCAACCCCCTTCGAGCGCTACCATCAAGCGATAGATTATTGTGCGCCCATCCAGCGCAAAGCGTATAAAAGGGGAACATTATGTGCCTTGCCGTTCCCGGTAAAGTGATCAAACGCGACGACGACCTAAAGGCGACCGTCGACATGATGGGCATCGAGCGTCCGGTATCGTTGAGGCTCGTGCCGACGGCGCAGGTGGGAGACTATGTTCTCGTGCATGCCGGCTTTGGCATCCAGATTGTTGACGAGCAGGAAGCTCAAGAGACACTCGACCTGGTCAACACCATGACCGAGTTGGTCGAGGAGGACCAGCTGGCCACCGACCCGGCCGAGGCATACTAGTGGCGGCGGCACAGACGGTTCACTCCGGCATCGACTTTTCGGCATTTCGCGACCCCAAGCTGGCCCGCGAGCTCATCGAGCGCATTCACGAGCTTGTCGGCGATCGCACCATCAACCTTATGGAAGTCTGCGGCACGCACACCGTGAGCATCGGCCGTTATGGCTTTCGCTCCATTATGCCGGCGGGGCTCAAGCTGCTGAGCGGCCCGGGCTGTCCGGTCTGCGTCACCGCGAACCGCGACATCGACCATGCAATCGCACTCGCCAAGATGGACGATGCCATCATCACCACGTTTGGCGACATGATGCGCGTTCCCGGGTCGTCCACCTCGCTTGCCGCGCAAAAGGCAGCCGGACGCGACATCCGCATCGTCTACTCCCCGCTCGACGCGCTCGATATTGCCGAGCACAACCCCGACCGCCCGGTCATCTTTATGGGCGTTGGCTTTGAGACCACGACGCCCACCATCGCTGCCGCCATCCTGGAGGCAGATGCGCGCGGACTCCAGAACTTCTCGGTCTATTGTGCCCACAAGACCACGCCGCCGGCGCTGCGCGCAATCGCCAACGACCCCGAGACGACCATCGACGGCTTTATCCTGCCGGGTCACGTCGCCACCATCACGGGCGTGGCGCCCTTTGGCTTTTTGGTCGACGAGTTTAAGACGCCGGGCGTGGTTACCGGGTTTGAGCCGGTCGATATCCTGCAGGGCATCTGCATGCTGGTCCAGATGGTTATTGAGGGCCGGCCAACAATCGATAACGCCTACCGCCGCGGCGTCAATGCGGACGGCAACCCCGTGGCGCGCCAGCTGGTCGAGCAGGTATTTGAGCCGTGCGACACCACGTGGCGCGGGCTGGGACCGATTACCGCTTCGGGCCTTTCCATCCGCCCCGAGTTCGCGCGCTTTGACGCCGGCGCCCGCTATAACGTGCCGATCGAACCGACGGTCGAGCCGCGCGGATGTCGCTGCGGCGACGTGCTGCGCGGAGCCATTACGCCCAGCGACTGCCCGCTCTTTGGGCACGCGTGCACGCCCGAGCATCCCGTCGGCCCGTGCATGGTGAGCTCGGAGGGCAGCTGCGCGGCGTACTACCGTTATCACGGCTAGCCCGAACATCCCCGATTGGAGTTTTCGATATGTCCCATAGCGTCACCGATAGCACTGTCCTGCTGGGCCACGGCTCCGGCGGGCAGATGATGAAACGCATTATCGACGAGGTCTTTCTGGACGCCTTTGGGTCGCCCGAGCTGCTTGCGGGCAACGATGCCGGCGTTGCCGCCCTGCCTGCTAGCGGGCGCATCGCCATGTCGACCGATAGCTTTGTGGTAACACCGCAGTTCTTTCCCGGCGGCAACATCGGCAGGCTCGCCGTGTGCGGAACCGTCAACGACGTCGCGACCTCGGGTGCCAACGTGCGCTACCTATCATGCGGCTTCATCCTCGAAGAAGGCTATCCCATGGACAAGCTGCGCCAGATTGTGCAGACCATGGCCGAGACGGCGCGCGAGGCAGGCGTGGCGATCATCACCGGCGACACCAAAGTGGTCGAGCGCGGCGGGGCCGACGGCGTCTACATCAATACCGCAGGCGTGGGCGAGGTACCCGCGGGCGTGGCGCTCAGCGGTGCAAACTGCCAGCCCGGCGACGTCATCCTGGTCTCGGGCACGCTGGGCGACCACGGTATCGCCATCATGAGCCAGCGCGAGGGCCTGACGTTTTCAAGCAACATCGAGAGCGACGCCGCGCCGCTCAACCGCCTGATTGCCGACGTGCTGGCCGCCGCCCCTAACACGCGATGCTTCCGCGACCCCACGCGTGGCGGTCTGGCATCCACACTCAACGAGTTTGCGCAAGCCAGCGGCGTTGCCATGGAAATTGACGAGGACGCCGTACCCGTGCGCCCCGACGTGCAGGCCGCCTGCGAGATGCTCGGCTACGACGTGCTGCAGGTGGCAAACGAGGGCAAGATGGTCGCCGTGGTGCCCGCCGAACAGGCTGACGCGGCGCTGGCGGCCATGCGCGCCGCCCGCTACGGCGAGAATGCCGCCATCATCGGGCGCGTGTTACCGATTGCCGAAGACGCTCGCCCCGCCGTGCGTGTGCGCACCGGCTGGGGCTCGACCCGTATCCTCGATATGCTCGTGGGAGAGCAGCTGCCGAGGATTTGCTAGCGGCAAAGGCCTGCAGCCGCCGCAGCGCAGCTTAAGGTTGTTACAGATATTCAGATTCCAGGCACGCCCGACGCGCAAGGCCAGTATCATGGGGTGCGCTTTACAACTCAAACGGCAGGAGCACCCATGGCAGCAGCGTTTTCCCATGTGATTTTTGACCTGGACGGCACCATCCTCAACACGCTCGAGGACCTGGCGGCAGCCGGCAACCATACCTGCGAGATGCACGGCTGGCCCACGTTTGCCGTGGACGAGTACCGCTACAAGGTGGGAAACGGCATGCTCAAGCTGGTCGAGCGTTTTATGCCCGCCGAGTATGCGGGCGACGGTCGCATGTTCGAGCAGACGCTTGCCGAGTTTAGGGCATATTACGGCAAGCACAAGGAAGACCACACCGCCCCCTATGCCGGCACGATCGAGATGCTCGACCGCCTGCTCGCCGCGGGCGTTCAGCTTGCCGTGCTCACCAACAAGGACCATATTTCGGCCGCCCCGCTGATCGAGAAGTACTTTGGCCCCAACCGTTTTACGTTGGTGCAGGGGCGTGTCGACGCGTTTCCGCCCAAGCCCGAGGCACCCGTCACGTTGCATGTGATGGCGGAGCTGGGTGCCGACCCGGCAACCACGCTCTACGTGGGCGATTCGAATGTCGATGTTTTGACTGGCCACAACGCCGGCCTCAAGAGCGCAGGCGTAACCTGGGGCTTCCGCGGCCGAGCAGAGCTTGAGGCGGCCGGCGCCGACTACATGGTGGACACCCAAGAAGAGCTCGCAGCGCTGATCCTGGGCGAGTAACCGACCGCCCAATAAGAAGTTGCGGTGAAATAGGGACTGTTTGGGCAGGCTAGGCCGCCCATCAGTCCCTATTTCACCGCAACTCATATTCCCACGGGTAGCTAATTTGGGACGGGGCTCTTTTAGCTATCCTTCAACAACGGCAACGCCGCAGGTAGAGGACGGACAGCGAAAACCCGCCAGAGCGAGCAAGGTGCCTTGAAAGAGGAGGGCATTGACCTTCTGGTCATGCCCGACGATTGAAAGGCAGATTGCCGCTCTGGCGGGTTTGCAGCGTCGAGCCGTTACGCGGTTCGTAGAACCGCGTAACTCCCCCTAGTTCATCATCGCATTCATCATCTCGTTGGTTGCGGAATCGTCGGCAGACCACTCGCCGTCGTCATTGCAGGTGTACTTGAAGGTGACCGTGGTGTCCTTGGTCTTAGCAGCCTTGGTCACATCGACCATAACCTGACCGGCCATCTTGTACAGCTCGTCATCGGAAGGCATCGAATCGAGTGCGGTAACCTTCTCCTGGTACTGGGTGGCAAAATCCTCGACGATCTGGTTCATGGACTTGCAGCTGATGGTGACCTCGGCAGTTGCGGTGCCCTTGTCCTCGTCAACCGTCACGTCGCCGATCTTGTAGTCAAAGCCCTCGAGATAGGTCTTGGCGTACTCCTTGGGATCAATACCCAGCTGCTCGAACTCGTCGCCCGAAGCCTCCTCCAGGCCGGCGAGGAAATCGTCGCCAGCGTTTTTGACCTCATCAAACTGAGTCGTGAGGTCCTCGGTGATGAGCTCCTCGACCGAGGGACCTCCACAACCGGAAAGCAGAACCACGCACGCGACCAGAGCGGCCATCAGGGGCGCAAGCAGCAGCTTCTTTTTCATGACATTCCTCCAAACAAGCGGCGTCGCGCTTCCCAACACGGCGCACGTCGTAACAATGAGGCCATTTTAGCCGTTAACAAACACCCCTGACGAAGCAAGGGCGCGGTCGGTTCGTTTTAGCGTCCGAACGGTTTACAGATATGCCCGGCGTGCAATAAAACGCGCGCGCCCGGTCTAATAAAAAAGGGTGGCCGGACAATCCGACCACCCCAAAACACCCTATGGATGTCGCAACTTACTTGCGGACGACCTTAACGATGGCGTCGCCGGCGGCGACGGCGGAATCAGCCTCGACGGCGAGCTCGACATCGGCGAACTCGGCGGTGTTGGACACGGCCACGACAACGCAGTCCTTGTAACCGGCAGCGGCGATCTTGGCGCGGTCGATCTTGAGCATGGGCTGGCCGGCCTTGACGACGTCATCGGCCTTGACGAAGCCCTCGAAGCCGTCGCCGTTCATGTTGACGGTATCGACGCCGACATGCACCAGGACCTCGATGCCGCTATCGGACTGCAGACCCACGGCGTGGCCCATGGTGACGGTCACCTTGCCGTCGCAGGGAGCGTAGACCAGATCGTCCTCGGGCCACACGGCGCAACCCTTGCCCAGGACCTCGCCGCCAAAGACGGGGTCGGGCACGTCGGCCATCTTGATGACCTTGCCCTTGACGGGCGAGCACAGCACGTCGGCGCCGGCAGAAGCAGAGATGGAGGCAGGAGCAGCGGCAGCCGCGGGCTCAGCCTTCTTCTTGAACATGTCAAACAGACCCATACGTTTTCTCCTCTTGATTAAGCGCAGCGTTGTGCGCATGCCTATGGTGATTATAGTGCCAAATGATCAAATTGCTAAGGTGAGGGCTCGAATCGAGAGCCCTTCCAAGCCCTTCCCAAAACCTTTTCCCCAGTGACACTCATATTGTCGATTAAGCCAGACCCTCAACACCGTTGGACTCGATAATCTTCTGGTACGCGAAGAAGCTGTCCTTGCGGCGGCGCTCGTAGGTGCCGGTACCGTCGTCGTACTTATCGACGTGGATAAAACCATAACGCTTGCGCATCTCGCCGGTGCCGGCGGACACCAGGTCGATGGGGCCCCACCAGGTGTAGGCGATCAGGTCAACGCCATCGGCAATGGCCTCGCCCATGGCCTTGATGTGGCTCTGCAAGTAAGCGATGCGGTACGGATCGTGAATGGAGCTGTCCTCCTCGACCTCGTCGTAGGCGCCCATGCCGTTCTCGACCACCATCAGCGGAATCTCGTAGCGGGCGTAGATCTCATTGAGGGCGATGCGCAGGCCCAGCGGGTCGATCTGCCAACCCCAGTCGGTGGACTCCAGGTAGGGATTCTTTCCGCCAAAGGTCATGTTGCCCTCGGTCATCTCGTGGTCCTTGTGCGTGCCCACAGTGCCGGACATGTAGTAGCTAAAGGTATAGAAATCGACCTTGCCGTCGGCGATATCCTGCAGGTCGCCGTCCTCCATCGCAAGCTCGACGTCGTTCTCGGCCCAGAAGCGCTTGGCGTAGAACGGGTACTTGCCGCGTACCTGCACGTCGGAGCAGTACCAGTTCATGGAGTTCATCTGCTGCTGCATGGCGAACACGTCGACCGGATCGCACGTGGCGGCGTAGGAAAGGATGAAACAGTCCATGTTGCCCATCTTGAACTGCGGATAGTGCTCGTGGGCGTAGCGCACGACGCGGCCGCTGGCGACAAACTGGTGATGCAGGGCCTGATAACGCTGCTGAGCGGTGGTCTTGATGGCGCTCGCCGGACCCTCGAAGCCCTGGATCAGGCCGGTCTCCATCATGGCGCCCATGTCCATGGTGCCGCAGTTGATCTCGTTGAAGGTAAGCCAGAACTTGACCTTGTCCTGGTAGCGGTCAAAGACGGTCTGGCAGTACTTCTCGAAGAAGCCGATGAGCTCGCGGCTCGCCCAGCCGTTGTACTTCTCGACCAGGTGATAGGGCATCTCGTAGTGCGAGAGGGTCACAAGCGGCTCGATGTTGTGGGCACGCAGGCAGTCGAAGACGCGGTCGTAGAAGGCGAGGCCGGCCTCGTTGGGCTCGGCGTCGTCGCCGTTGGGGAAGATGCGGCTCCAGGAGATGGACATGCGGAACATGTTGAAACCCATCTCGGCGAACAGCGCGATGTCCTCCTCGTAGTGATGGTAGAAATCGATGCCGTCATGGTTGGGATAGAAGCAGTCGGGGTCGATGTCGATCGTAATCTGGCGCGGCTCCTTGTAGCTGCCGCCCAAGAAATGGTCGTCGACGGAAGCGCCGCGGCCGTCCACGTTCCAAGCGCCCTCAAACTGGTTGGCGGCGGTGGCGCCACCCCAATAGAAACCCTCGGGGAACTTGATGTTTGCCATGAGCATCTCCTTTGCATCGTGGGTCGATAAGCCGAGTATCGCCCACGCGCAGGGCGGGCGGAGCCGGGCGCGCCAAACCCGACACTTCTTTTCGCGCCCGCAACCCGCCGCCGCCCCGCCCCTGACACTTCCTGATACCTGCCAAATAGTGTCAAAATAAACCTGTCCCTTTTTGGCAGGTTTGGCGAGTGCGGGAGTTCGAATGGATATCAAACGCAAGATTACCGAGGCGCAGGGCCTAACCCCTACCGAGCAGCAGCTCGGCATCTCGGCCCTTGCCATGGGCGAGGAAATCCGTGGACTGTCCATTAAGGAGCTTGCTGCCCGCACCAACGTTTCGGTCGCGAGCGTGCACCGCTTTTGCAAAAAGCTCGGCCTCGAGGGATTTAAGGACCTCAAGGTCGAGCTTATGCGCCTGGCAACCGAGGCTGGCAACCGCCGCGACGTGGACATCAACTTTCCCTTCGACGCCACGTCCACGCCCGCGCAGGTCATGGAGCGCATGGAGGGTCTCTACCAGACCACGCTAGCCGAGACGCAGGAGCTACTCGACCCCGTGCAGCTCGACCATGCTGCCAAGCTTATCGCCAACGCCCGACAGGTCGACATCTACACGGGCTCGCACAACCTCTACCCAGCGGGAATGTTCCGCGATCGCCTGCTTTCCGCCGGCAAAAGCGCCACATGCTATAGCAGCATCGAGGCCCAGGTGCGCACGGCGCTCGCCTCGGATTCCGACCGCGCGGCGATCGTCATCTCCTACAGCGGTCTTGCCCCCAACCTCAGAGAAATCTTGCCGATTCTCAGCAGCCGGCATGTCCCGGTCATCGTCATCGGCACGCCCTATTGCGCGCGTATTCACCCCGGCTTTGCCGCCTACCTCACGGTGAGCGATCACGAGAGCATGACGCACCGTATCACGCAGTTCGCCAGCCACATAGCCGTGCAATACGTGCTCGATTCGCTCTACAGCAGCTACTTCGCCAAAGACTACACCCGCTGCGCCGAGTTCCTAGAGCGCTCGTTCCCCTACACCCGCCTCCCGGGCCTGAAGTAAAACGAGCGTGAATTTTCGGACACTTATCTAACGAGAGTGGATAATCTCCCACTTTGAGCCCCCTCACAGGCCAAAAACGGGAGATTATCCACGCTCGTTTCCGAGTAGTCGTTGGGGACGTTCTTAAACGACTAGTCAAACAAGAACGTCCCCAATGGCTACTCTGGCAACGCCGATGTTTTGGTACCGACAGCGAAAGCCCGCCAGAGCGAGCAAGGTGCCTTGAAACAAGGCGGCATTGACCTTCTGGTCATGCCGCCGAAGTTGAAAGGCAGATTGCCGCTCTGGCGGGCTTGCAGCGTCAAGCCGTTACGCGGTTTGGTAAAACCGCGTAACTACTCCCGGGCTCCGTACTGCTCGTAGTAGGCGTCGATGGCGGTCTTGAGCTCGTCGTCGATGGCGACCTTGCCGTCGATCTCGTGGTTGTAGAGAGTCTCGACGACCTCGGCCATGGAGACGATGCTCGCGACGGGGAAACCGTACTTGGCCTCGATCTCCTTCTGCGCGGTGGTCACGCCACCCTTGCCGACCTCCATGCGGTTGAGGGACACGATCAGACCCTTGATCTCGACATCGGCAGCCGCCTTGACCTTGGGATAGGTCTCGTCGATGGACTTACCACTGGTGGTGACGTCCTCGACCATGATCACGCGGTCGCCGTCCTGGGGCTCGTAGCCCAGCAGGTTACCCTTGTCGGCACCGTGGTCCTTGGCCTCCTTGCGGTCGCAGCAGTACTTGACCTCCTTGCCGTACAGCTCGTGGTAGGCAATCGCGGTCACGACGGCCAGGGGAATGCCCTTGTAGGCCGGCCCGAACAGCACGTCAAAGTCGTCACCAAAGTTATCGTGAATGGCCTGGGCATAATACTCGCCCAGCTTCTTGAGCTGATAGCCCGTCACGTAGGCGCCGGCGTTCATAAAGAACGGGGACTGACGACCGCTCTTGAGCGTAAAGCTGCCGAACTTAAGAACGTCGGACTCGACCATAAACTTGATGAACTCTTGTTTGTAAGCCTCCATGCGGGCTCCTCTCGTAATCGCGTACGTGCCTCACAGTTTAGCGCAGGCAGGGCATCGATGCGGGCGCGCTTTGCCGAGTCTGCAACCGGCAAAAACCACCACAAAGGTGCCTGCCACCTTTGTGGTGGTTTTGGTGCGCTATGAGGCGTTGGCCAGGCGGCTCCAGAGCTCATCGATATCGATTTGGTCGCCGCCGCTCAGGTAGCCGGTGCGAATAAAAGCCTCGTTGTAGATATAGATGTCATGAGCGCTGTCGCCATCGTCTTCGGTGTCGTCGGCCATAATCACGTAACGGTGGCCGTCAAGCGCTTTGACCAGCCAATACAAAGCATCGTCAATCGTGCATTTCTCCTGCACCATCGCTGCGTCGCCAATCGCACCGATGAGTGCCCGTTCGCCCTTCGTATAGCCTCCTACCGAGAGTAGAATCGCGACGTTTTCGTCTCCACCGCCCGGTTCAAGCTCCTCGTACTCGGACTCCGAAAGCGGTATCGCGCTATTTGCAAGTTCGTCCACATCGTCCGAAACCTTGGAAAAGGTAAAGGCGAAAAATCCCGCGTCATCGACGGCGCCGTAGCCCACGTTCTCGCCTTGCCACTCATAGTTTTGATGCTTGAGCAGGCGCACCAGATCGGCGCCGCCCAGGTTAATCGCGGCATAGACCGTCACGTTGGCGTTGTCGTCCACGCAGGCGGCGTCCGCCGTGCTCGCCGCCTTGGCGCCGCCCGCGCCGCCCGAGCAGCCAGCCAGCGCGCAAGCCGCCGCGCCCGCGCCCGCCACAAAGGCCGCACGGCTCATCGTCATCTCATTCATCATGTTCATCCCTCGCTGTGATGTCGGTCGCGTCGCGCTTAGCCGAGCGCGCGCCCGGTCTTCTCCTGCCAAAATTCGTCAATCGTGGGGGCACCGCCACCTTGGGTAAACGTGCCGGTTTTGATGGCCTCCTCGGTAATGAGGTCCAGGCGATAGTCGCCATTTTCCATCGGGCTCACCATGGCAACGTGACGCGCCATGTTGGAACCGTAAACGCACGCGATCCACGAGCCCGAGGTGATCTGTGCCCGATCCTCGACCGGCACCGAAAAGCCCGCGATAACGTCCTCGCAGCTCGAATAGCCCGCAAGTTGCAGCGTAAACATCACGGTGCTCCCGGTTCCGCCCTTGTCGAGCTTTCCGATTTCGTCCTCACCGAGCCATTCGGTTGCGCCGTCCTTGCTGATATTGCAGACGCTGAGTACGCGGCCTGCCTCGTTCTCGTACATCTCGAGCGCATCTTGCCAGGTATAGCCCTGTTGCGACGCAAATTCCTGCAACTGCCAGCCCTTAAGCTCGAGCAATGCCGCGATGCTGATGTTGCGATGCGCATCCCAGCAGTCGTCCGACCACGTATCGAACGCATCCGTCGAGCTGCCGTCCGTATCCGCGCCGCCGCCCGCATCGCCGGAATCGCCCGATGACGAGCCCGCGTCCATCTTGTCCTTTACCGGGCGGTCGTCGTTAAAACCCGTCGTATCCTGCGCCTGCTGTCCACCGCACCCCGCAAGCGTCAGCAGCGCCGTTCCCGCCGCCACGACAAACGCAGTGCGCGAAATAACCGTCTCCCTCATCGTTGTTCCTTTCCCGTTCTTTATCACAATGCCGAGAAACACGCCCGGCATCGATTCAGACATAGCCCGCTCACGCTATTGACGAGGCAGTTCCGTCCAGCCAAAACCGGGCTCAAAGCCATCGCGCGTGCCGATCACATCGCCCGAGCCGTTCACCCAAGCTTGGTCCGCCATCACCGAAACCTCGACATCGGTGCCGTCGGGCCTGGTGTAATGATTGACTCCGCGAATGGCATCGGAATACGAGGCCGCGCCCGTTCCCACACCTGCGCTAGAGAAATTGGCCGCACTGGCGGCCATGTTCGCGGCGTGTTGACGATCGCTGCGGTCGAACCATGCCTGTTGGTAACTGTCGAACGCCGCTTGCTGCGAAGCATGCATCTGCTGCCAGGCTGCAAACTGCTGTTGCTGCTGGGCGATATTCATCTGCGTACGTTGGCGCTGCTCAAGCACCATCTGCTGCTTTTGAGCGCATGCCTCGCGCGCAAGCTCCGGGTTGAGCCGCAGGGTCGATGCCATTGAGGCGAGCGCCGTAGAGGCCGCCTCGTCCAAGCGACCTTCCGGCGCAACCAGACAAAAACTGTCCCTGATACGCCACTGCAGCAGGTCGGCCGCGCCCAACTCGGACGACGCTCCGCCCGGGCAATCGCCCCGGCCCGTGGCCTGCTCTTGCGCGATACCCTGTCCCGCCGCTGCCGCCGCCTGGCGCTCGCGCAGGCGCTTGCCCAGAACGCCGCCGATCAGCCCGCTCGAAAGGCCCGCGCCCAGCAGCGCCTCGGCCCCAGCGGCAATGCCTTTACCCATGGAGTCCGCGACGCCGCCGATCGAGGCTACATAGCCCTCGACTTTGGCCGCCACTGCAAGCCCGGTAAGCACTGGGGCGCCCGCGAGCCGATATCGACGCATGCGGCACTCATAGATCACAGCGCTCGGCTCCATCGAAAAGCCCTGAATCGCAAAGTCGTTTGCCGCCTCGCGCTTTACGCGGGCACGCTCGCGCTCGATATCGACCGCCGCGCTCGATGGGTACGGCTGCTCGGCCACAACCTCCGCCCGTGCGCCCAACTGTGCCGCGCAGGCCTGAGCCAACTCGTCGCAAGCTGCCTCCACGTGCATAAACGCCTTGCGCTCGGTTTGCGTGGGGATACGCTTGGCAACGGCGCCCGCATCCACGTAGCA
>CAKUEZ010000049.1 GCA_934646965.1 uncultured Collinsella sp.
AGGTCAAATACGGGATATGCCATGGTTCCTCCGGTTGCAGCGTTTCTTTGCAAACTGTCTTCAAATTGTATGACTAGGGTATAGTTAGCGCCATATGTTCATGGCGGCCCGCGTTATGCGCCGCCCTTATCACGGAGGTTACCATGTCCAACCAGGGCAAGAAGGTTAAGACTCATTATCGCGGCACGCTCGACGACGGCACGCAGTTCGATAGCTCCTACGATCGCGGCGAGCCGCTGGAGTTCACCTGCGGCGCCGGCCAGATGATCAAGGGCTTCGACGCCGCCGTGGTCGATATGCAGGTGGGCGAGAAGAAGACCGTGCACATTCCTGCCGCCGATGCCTACGGTGAGCACAATCCCGAGATGGTTCTGACCTTCCCGGCCGAGCAGGTTCCCAACATCGAGCAGATCGAGAAGGGCATGAAGCTCTTCCTGTCCACGCCGAGCGGCATGCCCGTCCCCGCCGTGGTTGTCGATGTGACGCCCGAGGCCGTGACGCTCGACGCCAACCACGAGCTGGCTGGCAAGGACCTCAACTTTGATATCGAGCTCGTCGAGGTCGAGGGTTAGAGCATGCCTGAGCGCCTGGTTTCGACGACATGCTTGGGAAATCTCAATGATCCGTCCTATGAGCTTTTGCTTCGCCGGGAGCTGGGCGGTGTCTTTGAGATCGATGAGCTGCTGCTCGATTGGGACCAGGCCGACGCCCGCGTATTTGTGGGTGTGACGGAGTTGGGGCGTGCGGTCGATGTTCGGCTGGATACTGCCGACGGCGGTCGTCTTACCGACGGCGACGTGCTCGCCATCGACCATTCGGGCACGGTTCCCGTGGCGGTTGTCGTGCGTCTGCGCAGCGCCGAGGTCTATCTGGTCGAAGTCGACCGTATGGACCCAATCGTGCTTGCACATGCATGCTGGGAGATTGGCAACATGCATGCGCCGCTTTTCCGAGGTGACTCGGATGAGCATACCGTGCGCATGTATACGCCGGTGCAGCCTGTTTTGGGCCGCATGCTTCGGGGTGTCGAGGGCGTACGGCTCTCGGTGGTAGCACGCGAGCTCGATGCCACTCGACGCTTTGCGTCGAGTGCGGCGGATGTCGTCGTGAGCATGGCTCCCGACTTTGCGATTGTGAAAAAGGCGCGTAGCTAAGTGCCGACAACACAAGACGGACTTTGAGAGATAGCCACTCAAAGTCCGTCTTGTGTTGATGAGATGCTTTGGGGGAAGCATATGGGTCTTGAGGGAATCAAGCTGATCGCCTGCGATTTGGACGGCACGCTGCTGCATCCGGGGGAGCGCGAACCGCGTTCCGAGGCTTTTGAGCTCATCGATGAGCTGCATCGTCGCGGCATTGTGTTTATGCCGGCGAGTGGTCGCCAATATGCGAGCTTGCGCTACCTCTTTGCGCCGGTGGCCGACGAGCTTGCCTATGTCTGCGAAAACGGCGCCCTGGTCATGAGTGAGGGACGTGCCGTCGTCAAGCGCTCCATGGAGCGTGGGCTGGCGATGGATATCGCGAATGCCGTGGTTGCGTATCCCCATGCCGACGTGACTCTTTCGTGCGAGGGGCACCTCTACACCATGAGCGGCAACGATGCGTTCGTCGACCACCTGCGCTATGAGGTCCACTGCGATGTGGCGGTAGTCGACCGTCCCGAGGACATCAACGAGGACGTCATTAAGATTGCATTCCAGACGCCCGAGGACGAACAGCCGGCGGCGTTGGAGTATTTCGAGCGTCACTTTAGCGACCGCGTCGACGTGATGACGTCGGGAACCGAGTGGACGGACTTTATCGGTTTTAATTCGGGCAAGGGGTCCGCGCTTGCTGACTACGGTCGCGCCCTGGGCATTTCGCCCGATGAGATGATGGCGTTTGGCGATAACGAGAACGACCGCGACATGCTCAACGTCGTGGGCCATCCCTATCTGATGGAAAGTTGCAATCCCACTATGCGTGGCATCAACGACCGCGTCCGCTACGTGCGCACGGTCGAGGAGGAGCTGCGCCGCCTGCTCGCCGAGTAGATATTTGAGGCATGCCTACCGGCAGTCGGGGCAGAGGCCCTCGAAGATGGTGTAGTGCGAGTTGACGCTCCATCCGATTTGCTCGGATGCTCTGGCGTCGAGCTGGGCATCGAAGGGAAGCGGCACGTCGATGACGCGGCTGCACGAGGTGCAGATGATGTGCGCATGCGGCTCGACGGTGCGATCGAAGCGGCTGCCGCCCGGCGTCTTGATGGAGAGGATTTCTCCCGCGTCTGCTAAAAGGTTGAGGTTGCGGTAGACCGTGCCGCGACTGATCTTGTCGTCCTGCTCGCGTACAGCGTTGTAGATCTCGTCGGCGGTGGGGTGGCTATAGCTTTGGCGCACAGCGTCGAGAACCAACTTTCGCTGTTTGGTATTTCTCCTTTGCACCGCCATGCGCCTCGCCTCTTTTCCATTAACGGTATGTAGGTAAATGATACCTTATTTAGCACACAATACTAATAGCGAGGATTAAAACCATCCTCGTCGGCAAGCGGGGTGCGGGCCCGGGCGTCTGCAAGGCGAAAACGTGTCCCCATTCGCTCGTAGGAGGCATGAAGTGCCTCGAGATGTGACAGGATGTTTGCCGGCGCGCCCTGCACCTCCATCTCGACCGAGCCGTCTTCCATGTTGCGTACCCAGCCGGTGAGCGCTCGTGCCTGTGCGAGATTGGTGTTGGTAAAGCGAAAGCCGACGCCCTGGACTTGCCCCTCCCACCGCAGGAAATAGCGCTGTGGAGCATTTTGAGTGGCTTCGTCGCTTGCGAGCACGGTAAGCCTGCGACGCAGCTCGAGCTCGACGCCCGAAGGCTTCTGGGGTTCACGGTTGGCTCCCGTGAGGCCGGAGAAGAGCGTGTCGAAAAAACCCATCGCTATGCCCGTTGTTCAGAGTCGGCGGGGAAGGTGATGCCGGCCTGCTGGCGTACGGCATCCATGATGCGCAGCGAAACGAGGGTGACGTCGCGGTAGTGTCCGAGCTCGTGGCGCCCTGCCGGCGTCTCCCAAATCTCTTCTTTAACGTGAGCGATTCCGTCGATGGCGGTGATAAAGTCGGCGAGCTCGTACTCCATGGTGTTGTTTGACTTGGGAAGGTCGAGCACGCGACCGTTGTCGCCCTGCTCGCGCGGTGCCTCGGTCGCCGACCCACGTACGACATTGCCGCGATAGTCGATGCGCACGTTGCGAGGCGTGGATAGGTGGTCGATCTGAATGGTTCCGCGCTCGCCTTCGATTTGCGAAGGCAGCAGGTCGTTGGTGATCTTGGAATGCGCGAGTTCGACGGAGATGCGGCCGCCGCCATAGCTGGCGAGGATGGAGCCGCAGCCGTCGATGGGGCCGTGCGTGAGCTGTCGCGTGGTGGGGTCGAGCAGTGTGGTCATGCTCGTAAGGCCGGAGGGCATACCGAAAATCTCGACCATGGGCTCGACGGCGTAGACGCCAATGTCCATGAGGGAACCCGATGCCATATTGCAGTCGAAGATATTGGTGGCGTGCCCCGCGAGAATCTCGTTATAGCGCGAAGAATATTTGCCAAAGCGCAATGAGGCGCGGCGGATGGGGGCGATCTCGCCCAGGGCGTCCTCGATGGCGTGGAAGGCGGGGTCATGGAGGGGGCGCATTGCCTCGAGGGCCACGACACCTGCTGCCTCGGCAGCGCGGAAGACTTCCAGCGCCTGCGCTTCGGTGGCGCAGAAGGGCTTCTCGACGATGACGTGCTTGCCACCGGCGATGCAGGCAAGGGCCTGCTCGTAGTGAAGTGCGTTAGGGCTGCCGATGTAGACGGCGTCAATGTCGTCGGCGGACGCGAGCTCGGCGAGCGTAGTAAAGTTTCGCTCGCCACCGCGCTCGGCGGTAAAGGCAGCGCCGCGATCGGCATCGCGCGAGAGCGTGCCCACAAACGCGGCTTGGTCGTTGGCGTTGACGACTTGGATAAAGTCGTCGGTGATCATGGATGTGCCGATGGTCGCGATGCGCAGCATACGTCCCCCTTGAATTGCTTGGTCTACAGGATGAGTGTAGCGCGTGGGGGCACAGGAAGCGCGCGAAAACGCTGTTACAGGTCGCTCTCGTTAAAGCCGGTGTCGATATCGAGGTTGCTGCCGTCGGCAGCCGTGGTGGCAAGCTCGTCGCAGCGCTCGTTGAGCTCGTGGCCGGCGTGCCCCTTAACCCAGATGAACTCAACTTTATGCTTGCTCTTTGCGGTGAGCAGGCGCTCCCACAGGTCGCGGTTCTTGACGGGCTGCTTGTTGGCGGTCTTCCAACCGCGTTTTTTCCATCCGTCGATCCAGTGCTTGTTGAAAGCATTGACGACGTACTGCGAATCGGAGTGGACTTCGACCTCGCAGGGGCGGTTGAGTGCCTCGAGCGCCACGATAACGGCCATGAGCTCCATGCGGTTGTTGGTGGTTTTGGCGTAGCCGCGCGAAAGCTCGGAGGTGAAGGTCTTGCCGGCGGGGTTGGTGTATTTGAGTACGGCGCCGTAGCCGCCGCGTCCCGGATTTGATCGGGCCGAGCCGTCGGTATAGATGATGACCTTCACATGGTTCCTTTCGTCGAGTGCTTCCTTCGTGGGTGTCCATTGTAGCGCCACGTTCGTTGCGGGCTAGCGCTCTACCATTTCTACCCCGTCCCCAGATGGCTGGCTTTCGCGGATGATGCGATCGAGCTCGTCGAGGTATTGCTGCAGCAGGGGAGAGGGCTTGCGCTCGTCGTGAATGATGTAACCAACATGCATCGTCGGGGCGTCTGCCAGCGGGATCGATGCCATGCCCCATTGCATTTCGTTAGAGAGGACACCGGTCGATAACGTGTAGCCGTTCGAGGTGATAAGCAGGTTGGTAAGCGTACCGCGGTCGGACACGCGGATGTTGCGGTCACAGGGAATGTAGCTAAAGGGTTCCTCGGCGTAATAGAAGGAGTTCGAGGTGCCTTGCTCAAAACTGTAGCGGGTGTAGGGCGTAAGGTCGGCAAGGGACAGTTGCGGGCGGCGGGCGAGCGGGTGGCGCTCGCTTACGAATACGTGGACCTTTGCGTCAAAGAGGGGGTGGAAGCTCGCGCGCGCATCGGCAAAAGCCTTCTGCAGAACGCGGGCGTTAAAGTCGTCCAGATAGAGGATGCCGATATCACTGCGAAACGCGCGGACGTCATCGATGATCTGCGATGTGGTGGTCTCGCGCATGATGAACTCGAACTTGCTGTCGCGGCAGCACTCGACCACGTTGACGAAGGCCTCGACCGAAAAGGCGTAGTGCTGGGCGGAGATAGCAAGGCGGGCTTGCGGGGTGCCGCCGTCCTCGTAGCGGGCCTCGAGCATGTCGGCCTGCTCTACGACCTGGCGCGCATAGCCCAAAAGCTCGGTGCCGTCGTTGGTGAGCGCGACACCGCGGCTAGAGCGCGTAAAGATTTCGATATGGAGCTCCTGCTCTAGGCTTTTGACGGCGTTGGAGATGTTGGACTGAGCGGTATAGAGGCGCTGAGCCGCGGCGTTGATTGAGCCGGACTCTGCCACGGCGATCAGAAAACGAAGCTGCTGAAGGGTCATCGGTGCCCGTCCTTTCGTTTGTTATCTGCAAAACCGATAACAGGTTAGCGCTTTTAAGTGATTGACCGAGTGAAACAATGCTCGTACTATTCAAAACACACAAAGGCGGTAGGTAATTAAGCCGACCACGGAACCGGGATGCGAAAGGAGACCCGCATATGAATTGCTTACCAAGACGAATGCCGGGCTCCTGTTTGCGCCCGTCGGCGTGATCAGGAGACAGCGACTCACTTCTCTTACTCTTATTACTTTTGTTCGATCAAGGAGATCATCATGAGCCAGTTCATCAACAACCCCGAGCACACCTTTGGTTTCGACACCCTGCAGCTCCACGTTGGCCAGGAGAGCGCCGATCCCGCGTCCGATGCCCGCGCCGTGCCTATCTATCAGACCACGAGCTACGTGTTCCGCAATTCCCAGCACGCCGCCGACCGCTTTGGTCTTGCCGACGCCGGTAACATCTACGGCCGTCTGACCAACTCCACCCAGGGTGTCTTCGAGGATCGTATCGCCGCACTCGAGGGCGGCGTTGCCGGCCTCGCCGTCGCTTCCGGCGCTGCCGCCATCACCTACGCTCTGCAGGCACTTGCCCAGGCCGGCGACCATGTGGTCGCCCAGAAGACTATCTACGGCGGTTCCTACAACCTGCTGGAGCACACGCTCTCCCAGTTTGGTGTCGAGACCACGTTTGTCGACGCCCATAACCTGGACGAGGTCGAGGGTGCCATCAAGGACAACACCACGGTCATCTATCTCGAGACGCTCGGCAACCCCAACTCCGACATCCCCAACATCGACGCCATCTCCGAGGTCGCCAAGAAGCACGGTCTGCCGGTTGTCGTCGACAACACCTTCGGCACCCCGTATCTGTTCCGTCCGCTGGAGCACGGTGCCAACATCGTCGTCCACTCCGCAACCAAGTTCATCGGCGGTCACGGCACCTCGCTGGGCGGTGTGATTGTCGACGGCGGCAACTTCGATTGGAAGGCGAGCGGCAAGTACGCTCAGATTGCCGAGCCCAACCCCTCCTACCATGGCGTCTCGTTTGCCGAGGCTGCCGGCCCTGCCGCCTTCGCAACCTATGTCCGCGCTATCCTGCTCCGTGACGAGGGCGCCTGCATCAGCCCGTTCAACGCCTGGGTCTTGCTCCAGGGCACCGAGACCCTGTCGCTGCGCGTCGATCGCCATGTCGAGAACACCAAGAAGGTCGTTGAGTTCCTGACCGGTGACAGCCATGTCGCCAAGGTGAATCACCCGAGCCTGCCTGAGCATCCCGATCACGAGCTCTATCAGAAGTACTTCCCCCGTGGCGGTGCCTCGATTTTCACCTTTGAGATCAAGGGCGGCCAGGAGGCTGCTTGGAAGTTCATCGACCACCTGCAGGTCTTCTCGCTGCTCGCCAACGTGGCAGACGTCAAGTCGCTCGTCGTGCACCCGGCTACCACCACGCACTCCCAGCTCTCTGCCGAGGAGCTCGCCGAGCAGAACATTACGCCCTCCACGATCCGTCTTTCCATCGGTACCGAGAACGCCGAGGACATCATTTGGGATCTGAAGCAGGCCTTCGCCGCGCTGGACGAGTAAGGCGACTTGTGCAAGGGCCCCTTGCGACTCGATAGGTATAACTGCATAAAATGCCTGCTCAGGGCGCCTGTGCGAACAATGTTTGCACAGGCGCCCTTTTTGCATAGAGAGGGTGCAAAAACAGGGTTTTTGACACGCTTTATGCATTCGAGTTGTGGAAAACTCCTGTTGAGAGGATGTGAGTTTTACGCAATTGACGTGCGCCTTTTGAGAAAAACCGCAGGTCGCGAATCGCTCGGGTTACTATGCAGCGCGATCGAATCACACGCAGCTCAAACGCAGCAAAAACGCACTACGGAGGTTTCCAGCTACATGAGGATCGATTCACGAAAACCGAAAGCCGCCGCCCTTTCCGCCGCTCTGACCGTGGCACTTTTGGCGGGCGCCGGCGCAACCGATGCCCACGCGGCGACACTGTCCGATACCGTCGGATCCGTGCCGTCCGAGGCGACGCTGATGCAGCCCGTCGACTATCGCGGCGACGGCTTTGGCTCCATGCAGGAGTGGAACGCCTCGATGGAGGCCAAGCGTGACTCCCTGGAGGTCCGTGCCCAGATCATCATGAACATGTATGGTGACTACGCCACCGATGACGAGCGCGCCGTACTGCAGGGTTGTATCGACGGTGCGGGCAGCCTTTTGACGATGGAGGAGGTCGACGCGAAGTCGACCGAGCTCGACGAGCTGCGCACCACGCTCGAGGATGCTAAGCGCGAGGCGCTCGAGGCCGCGGCCGCCGAGGCGGAAGCTGCCGAGGCCGCCCAAGCTTCATATGGCAACGCGAGCTACGGCTCGTCCTACACGGCAGCTGCGTATTATGCGAACGGTTCGGGGCTAACGCGCTCCGCCGGCGTCAACAACTATAACGGCCGTCGCGAGACCTACTACAGCAGCAATGTGCTTTATCATCACCGCACGGGCGAGTGGACGCAGGATTCCGAGGGCTTTTGGCGCGATTCGGATGGCTATTACGTCGTGGCTGCGGGCGATAAGGCCCAAGGCTCCACGTTTACCGGTTCCAAGGGTGAGTGCAAGGTCTATGACTCCGGCTGCGCAGCCGGAACCACCGATTACTACACCGGTTGGTAATTTTTCTGCATCACGGATGTTTGGCGGACGGGCGTCTTTACCGAGCTTTTGGGCAACGTAAAGATGCCCGTTCTATGTATGCGCTTGAGTTAACAGAGCCCTTACCGTGGCGGTACGCCGCCCATATGGGCGCAGGGCACACTAGTTCATGAGAAATAAGGTCTTTCTCATGGAGGAAGTGGTCTTGTGAACGCTCGAGATATTGCCGTTGCCGCCGTCGCATTGGTACTTGGCTGCCTTGGCCCTACGGCCGCGCTCGTCGCGGGTATGCAGGGGTCATACGGGGCTGCTCCTATTGTGGTTGGCGCGCTGATCGCGGCGGCGCTGCTGGGAAGCGCAGGCGTGGCTCTTTGCCGTGATGACGAGGACGAGATGCCGGAGTCGCAACGCTAGCGGTTGTGAGGTTGACCGCTGGTCATAGATAAAGATGAAAGCCGCCGCAGGGGGAGTGTTCCTTGCGGCGGCTTTTGCTATTAGGGCTGTTGAATGCGGCGCGTCGGCGCTACCAGCTCGCCTCGATATCGCGAATACGCTGATAGAGCCATTCGTTTTGAGGTGCCTGAATATCGTGCTTGGCCGCGAGGCGGCAGATGGTGCCCGCGAATTCCTCGACCTCGGTTTTGCGCTGGGCGACGCGGTCCTGTGCCATCGAGGGCATGCCGGCGGGGTCGAGTCCTTCGATGAGGTGCACCATCTGCGTCAGGTCTTTCTCGGTGAGCTCGATGCCCTCGGCGTTGGCGACCGCAAGCGTCTCGCGCATGGCGGAGACAAAGCAGCGACGCTGCTCGGAGCCCTGCTCCGTGGCGCTTCCGTACGTGCCGCCGTAGGCCATGCAGGTCTGGTTGATGCCGTCGTTGAGCATGAGTTTGGCCCACATGCGGTGCGCGATGTCGGCCTCGACGGTATGGGCGATGCCACAATGCGTGTAGAGCTCGTCGATGGCGGCGACGGTCGCGGGGTCGGTGCCGGCTGCCGCGCCAAAGCGGATTTCGCCCGCATTGGTAAACGTGAGCGCGCCGTTGAGGAATACGGCGTCCATGCCCTGGCAGATGCCCAGGACGGTGTGCTCCCAGCCAAAGCGCTCGGCAATCTTTTGCTCGCTGGTGATGCCGTTGCACAGCGAGGCAATGAGCGTGCTGGGGCCCACGATGCGCTCCATGGTCTTGAGTGCTTGGTCGAGGCCGGTGGTCTTGACCGTCAGGATGACCAGATCGGTGGGCGTTGCCTCGCTGGCGCGGACGGACTTGAGTACGCAGGGCTTGCCGTTGACGGTGAGCGCGTCGTTTGCGTGACGCTCGAAACGTGCATCGTCCATGACGTATTCGACGACGTCGTTGCCGAGCGCCCGGGCGATCATGCTGCCATAGAGCAGGCCGACGCCGCCCTTGCCGATAAAGGCGACCTTGTTGATCTGCATGCGAATCATCTCCCCATATAAAAGGCGCCCGCGTACGGGGCGCCTGATGGATTGTATGCCGCCGGGGCACCTTGCACATGCGGGGCGGCGGATTTTAAAAGAATGGACGTGCGGGGCTTATGCCGCGGGGCAGACTGCAAAAACGCGCGCGGGGTATCCGACGCCATCGCGGACCTTGGGGAAGGTACAGAAGATGACGGCACCCGTGGCGGGAAGTTCGTCCAGATGGTCCATGACCTCGATCTGGTAGCGGTCGACCGAGAGGATATACTGTTCGCCGGGGTAGGGGTAGGCGTCCTCGCGGGTGGTCACGCTCGCCGGATCGGTGTCTGCCGGCTCGTGGCCGATAGCGCCGATGTTGCGCTCCTCTACAAGCCACTTGATAGCGTCGAGGTTCCAGCCGGGGTAGTGGGACTGGCCGTCCTCGTCCTTGTTCTCCAAATCGGCGAGCTTGGACCAGTCGGAGCGGAAGGCGACAAAGGCGTCCTCGGGGATGCGGCCGTGCTCTTCCTCCCAAGCCTTGAGGTCATCGACGGTCAGAACATAGTCGGGGTTTGCGGCGCACTCCTCGTGCTTGTCGATCACGCAGAGCGGATGCATAAACTCGATGGGTTCGATTTCACCGAGAGAGCGGCCGTCAACATGGAAGTGGCGCGGCGCGTCGACATGCGTGCCGTACTGCGAGGCGACCGAATATTGAAAGCAGCGCATGGGCGCGAGCATATCCTCGGGCGTACCGGGCAGGTAGTCGAAGAGTTTAGTGGACTCAAACGGCTTAAAGCCAAACCAGTGCGGGGTGTCGCATGAGAGCGTGTGGGTGAGGTCGACCCAGCGGTAATCGGTACTTTTGAGCTGGGAGGCGAGGTTCCAAAGGTCGAGCGCGGGCATGGTCAGCTCCTTTCATCGGGCTTTTTGCTGATGTTAAAGCGGCGCCGTGACGGCTCGATTTCCGCTGCGTTACGATACGTGCTCAATTGCGATTCCGATGTGTTTCGATGACGTGACGGGTTTGTTTCGCCTTGCCAGGGCTTTGAGGGGAGAGGAGGGGCCGTGCAATACCGCGTTGACCCCAAAAGCGGCAACCGTATCTCGGCGCTGGGACTGGGCTGCATGAGGTTTCCCGGTGCGCCGGGGCGCCCCGATGCGAAGACAGCAGACGGCATCATTTCCCGTGCGGTGGAGCAAGGGATTAACTACTTGGACACGGCCTACCTCTATCCCGGCAACGAGGCTTGCGTAGGCGCTTCGCTTGAGCGCCTGGGCCTGCGTGATCAGGTTTTGCTCGCGACCAAGCTGCCTCACGCCTCGTGCAAGTGCGCGGAGGATTTCGACCGCTTCTTTGATGAGCAGCTGCGCCGCCTGCGGACTGACCATATCGACTATTACCTTATGCACAACATCACCTCGCCCGCGCAATGGGAGCGCGTGGTTGCACTGGGTATCGAGGATTGGATTGCGCGCCAAAAGGCTGCGGGGCGTATTCGCCAGATTGGTTTTTCGTACCACGGCAGTGCGGCGGATTTCCTCACGATGCTCGATGCTTATGAGTGGGACTTTTGCCAGATTCAGTACAACTACGCCGGAGAGCGCTATCAGGCGGGAACGGCGGGGCTCATGGCAGCCGCCGAGCGCGGGCTTGCGGTATTTGTGATGGAGCCGCTTTTGGGCGGACGTCTGGCAGGCAAGTTGCCGCCGCGGGCGCGCGCCGTGCTTGACGGTGCGCATGACCAGCATTTGCATACACCTGCCGCTTGGGGGCTTTCGTGGGTGTGGAACCATCCTCAGGTGACGATGCTGCTTTCGGGCATGACCGATACCGCGCAGGTGGACGAGAATGCGGTACTGGCGGATCGTGCGCTACCGAATTCGATGACGACGGAGCAGCTCGATACCATTGCGCGCGTGCTAACGGAGTTTGAGAAATCGAATCGTGTGCCCTGCACGGCATGCGGCTACTGCATGCCGTGCCCCAAGGGCATCAACATCCCCGGATGCTTTGCCGCCTACAACGCGAGCTACGCGCATAGCTGGTTTACGGGACTATCGCAATACTTTACGGCGAGCGCGGTGCGGACGAGCGAGCCCAAGCTCGTGAGCAATTGCATCAAGTGCGGTAAATGCGCGCGGCGCTGCCCGCAGCACATCGATATCCCCGAGCGCCTCGATGACGTGCGCCGACGCTTCCAGCCCGGCCCCGTAACGGCCGTGCTTAAAGCCTTTTGCAAAACGCGCTCCTGATGCCCCTTTTATAACTTGCGGTGGGATACGGTCTGTTTGCGCCAAAATAGGGCACTAATAGACCGTATTTCACCGCAACTGATGAGGGGGAGCTGGAGATGCTGACGATTGGGTGCCATCTTTCGACGACGAAGGGCTATCGGGCGATGGGGGAGACGGCGTTATCCATTGGCGCCAACACCTTTGCGTTCTTTACACGCAACCCGCGCGGTGGCAAGGCGAAAGACCTCGACATGGACGATGTGGCGGCCCTGCGCGAGCTTATGGCGCAAAATGATTTTGGCCCGCTCGTGGCGCATGCCCCCTATACCTATAACCCCTGTTCTGCCAAAGAGCGAGCGCGCGAGTTTGCCCTCGAGGCCATGGCCGAGGACCTGCAGCGTCTGGAGGCGTTGCCCGGTAACTACTACAACTTCCATCCCGGCGCGCATGTGGGGCAGGGGGCCGATGCTGGCATTCAGATGATCGTCGACACGTTGTGCCAGGTGATGTTTGAGGGGCAGCAGACAACAGTGCTGCTCGAGACCATGGCGGGGAAGGGCACCGAGGTAGGCCGTAACTTTGAAGAGCTGGCCCGCATTATCGAGGGTGTTGCCGCCAAGTGCCCCGAGTTGTCGGACAAGCTGGGCGTTTGTCTGGACACCTGCCATGTGAGCGATGCCGGCTACGACATCATCCATGATCTTAATGGCGTGCTCGACGAGTTTGACCGTGTGGTAGGTATCGATCGCCTGCATGCCGTGCACATCAACGACTCAAAGAACCCCTGTGGTGCCCATAAGGATCGTCATGAGTGCATCGGCAAGGGCTACCTTGGCAGCGAGGAGCTTGGCGGCGGTATGCAGGTTATGCAGAATATTGTATCGAATAGCCGATTGTGCACATTGCCATTCATTTTGGAGACACCGAACGAACTTGCAGGTTATGCAGCAGAAATCACTCTGCTACGTTCATTGCAGCAGTAATAACTGTCACAAAGTGGAGTGTTCCATTCACGTTATGGGTTTGTTTCAATCAGTTTTCTAATTGCAGATTCGCAATTCCGGGTGCATAATAGCCATCAGTTTTTGCAGACCTCTGAATCAAACGGGGTCACCGGAAGGAGACTGATTATGAAGCTCAAGAAGCTTGGCGCATTTGCCGCCACGGGTGCCATGGCACTCGCCCTTGCACTGACGGGCTGCGGCTCGTCCAACGCCACCTCTGGTTCCGATGCGGGTTCCAGCAGCTCTGACGACGTGAAGGTCGAGAAGGTCGACGGCTCCAAGGAGTACGCACTCGTCAAGGACGGCACGCTCACCGTCGGTACCTCTGCCGAGTACGCGCCGTTTGAGTACAAGGATGACAACGGCGACTACCAGGGCTTTGACCTTGAGCTCATCAAGGCCATCGCTGACAAGCTGGGCCTGGATGTCGAGTACGTCAACAACGACTTCGACACGCTCGTTCCCGGCGTTGCTTCGGGCGCCAAGTACGACGTCTCCATCGCGGCTATCACCGATACGCCCGAGCGTGAGAAGGAAGTCGCCTTCTCTGACTCCTACTACATGGACGACCAGGCTATCGTGACCAAGGTCGACAACGCCGACATTACGGCCGATAACTACAGCGAGAAGCTCAACAACGCCGACGCCACGATCATCGTCCAGTCTGGTTCCACCGCCGAGGCCTTTGCTCAGGAGAACTTCCCCAAGGCCAAGATCGTCCCCTATAAGGACGCCACCGAGTGCTTCAGCGCCCTGCAGTCCGACAAGGGCGACGCCGTGGTCACCAACCGTTCCGTTGCTAGCCAGCTGACCGCCGAGCAGTTCAACACCTGCCAGACCATCAAGCAGATCAGCACCGGCGAGGAGTACGCCATCGCCATCAACCAGGGCAACACCAAGCTCAAGGACGACATCAACCAGGCCATCAAGGACCTGACCGATGACGGCACCGTTGACGCCCTCATGGCCAAGTACAATATCAAGTAAAATAGCTACTTGATTGCATGCGGGCCCTTTCCGTTTTGGCGGAGAGGGCCTTTGCGTTTCTTGAATGGGCGTCGTCCCGCCCCGTTTTGTCGGCAACTTATACGTTAGGAGCCACCTTGTCTCGATTGAACCAAGGAGCCTTGGGCCAGCGTTTTCCGCTGCCCGCTATGCTCCAAAAGCTAGCCTGCGCCCTAGCCGTGGCGCTCGCCCTGGTGTGCGCGGGGGCCTGCGTGCCTTCGACCGCACAGGCGCTTGAGACCGCAAAGATCACCGCCCGACCCAACACCGGCTCGGGTAGCGACGTGGTCGGCGGCACCGAGACCCGCATCACCTGGGAGGTCCAGGCCGATGCCGACGAGGAACTGAGCGGCCTTTCGCTGACATTTGCCGATGGAACGACCTTTGGCGCCGACGATGCGCGCCTGACGATGCTCTCGGGCGAGGACCTCATGGACCGTACGCCCATGAAGCCAACGTGCAAGGCCGATGGCCAGACGCTCAAGATCGATTTTGGCGAGACGGCACCTGCCGGCGGTTTTTTCCGTGTTGAGGTTTACGGCGTGACCTTCCCCGTCGAGGGTGGCGATGAGGCCTTTAGCGGCACCTACACCTTGGCCGATGGTTCGAGCAAGAAGATCTCCAAGATTCCGTCGGTGGAGATCAAGGGCGTGACGGCATTCGATAACTTCCTGGCCGACCTTAAAGAGCAGCCCTGGGTCGAGGCATGGAACTCCAATATGTTCCTGCGCCTGTTCCTGAACCCGGTCATTTTGGTCCAGAGCCTGCCGATCGTCTTCAAGGGCTTCCTCATGTCGCTCTCGATCGTGCTCGTGGCGTTTCCGCTGGCAATTCCCTTTGGTTTTGCCCTGTCGCTCATGCGCATCTCCAAGTCGCGCATCCTGCGCTGCCTCGCCGGCATCTATGTGAATATCATCCGTGGTACGCCGGCGTTCCTGCAGATCTATATCGCGTTCTTTGGCCTGCCGCTGGCAGGTGTCAGGGTTGACGACTACGTGCTGGGCGTCATCGTCATGGCCATGAATTCGTCTGCCTACCTGTGCGAGATCTTCCGTGCCGGTAT
>CAKUEZ010000050.1 GCA_934646965.1 uncultured Collinsella sp.
TTGCGCTTACGATGATCAAGAAGCGGGCGGGGGAGAAGATGACCCTTGCCGATGCGGCGCGCAGGATGTCACAGCTGCCTGTCGATGGCATGATCTTCAACTTGCGCCAGATGGTCGACGACTTCGACACCTTCGAGGCGCCGAAGGACCTTAAGACGGTGATTATCACGTCGATGGAGCATCCTACCTGCTCTACCGTTAGTGACGACCAAGAGGGCGGCGCACGCATGGCGTGCGAGTACTTTTTGGACCACGGTCACAAGAACGTGTACTTCGTTTCTGGTAAGAAGGAGTCGCTGTCGAGCCAATGCCGCATGAAAGGCTGGCGCGCGGCACTCGAAGCACGTGGCATTGAGCCGCCCGAGCCGCTGCAGGGCGATTGGAATGCGGATAGTGGCTATGCCGCGGGCCTTGTGCTTGCCGATAAACCCGATTGCACGGCGGTCCTCGCCGCTAACGACTGCATGGCAAACGGCGTGATGACGGCTCTACGTGACAAGGGGCTCAGTGTGCCCGATGATGTGTCTGTGATCGGCTTCGACGATGAGCTCTACAAGACGATTCCCAACTCGATTTTGACGTCGGTGAAGTTCCGCCACCGTGAGTTGGGCATCCGTGCGCTTAACGAGGTCGTCGCAGGCCTGGAAGCCCCGAGCTCCAGAAGCCGTACGCTCGTCTCGGGCGTGTTGGTCGAGCGTTCCAGCGTAAAGGACCTGCGGGCGTAGGTTTACTCGGCCCGTTCATCTCGATCTGTAACAGGTAGGACTGAAAATCTCAGCTAGATGTTACAGATCGAGATTGAACGGGCTGACTCGTGCGGTATGTCTCGATCTGTAACGGGTAGGGGCAGAAAACTCAGCTAGATGTTACAGATTGAGATTGAGAGGATTGGCCTGAGCGTTTGTCTTGATCTGTAACAGTTAGGACCGAAAATCCCTGCTAGATGTTACGGATCGAGACAAACGCCCCGCCGCCGGCCCGCCCAAAACCAAAAGGCCGGGGGCGGCGCGTTGTGTGACGTGCCGCCCCCGGCTAGAGAAATGGGGAGCAGGTTATGTGGTGCGGGGCAACCCCGCGAGCTGCTGGTTGCGAGTCGCTAGTCCAGACGACGGGTCTCGGCCACGTGCTTGTACCAGTAGGCGCTTGCCTTGGGCGTGCGCTTCTGGGTCTCAAAGTCCACGTAGAAGAAGCCGTAGCGCTTGTTATAGCCGTTGGTCCAGGAGAACTGATCCTGCAGGCTCCACAGGAAGTAACCGCCCACGTTGACGCCGACCTCCATGGCCTTGAGCAGCCAGCGCAGGTGCTGCTCGATGTAGTCGATGCGCGGCTGGTCATCCACAAAGCCGTCCTTGTAGGGGTCCTTGTAGCCCATGCCGTTCTCGGTGATGAAGATCTGCTTGTAGTTGGGGTAGCGCTGCTTAATGTAGACGAGCAGATCGAACAGGCCCTCGGGATAGATAATCCAGTCCCAGTCGGTGGTGGGGATGCCGGGCTTGTTCACGTGCTCGCCAATGCCCTTGACGCGCCAGCGGCCGGTGCCCTTCTCGCCCGTACCGTTGTGGTGCAGGTCGTTCTCGCCATCGTAGGCCTTGAGGAAACGGCACTGGTAGTTGTTAACGCCCAGGTAGTCGTTGTAGAGCGCGGCTTCGCGCATGATCTCGAGGTCCTCGTCCAGGATCTCGATGGTGCCGCCCGAGACGGCAGCCAGGCGGTTGGCGCACTCGAGCGTGTCGGGCGCGTAGTCGCCGCGGAAGGTGGCGTCGAGCAGGAACTGGTTCTGCAGCACGTGCTCGTTGTTGGCGGCCTTGATGTCGGCAGGGTCGTTCTCGTTGAGCGGGTACTTAAACTCCAGCGACTGGATGACGCCGATCTTGCCCTTAAAGCCGCCGTTGTGGAAGGCGAGCACTGCCTTGGCGTGGGCGAGCATCATGTTGTGCTCGCACTGGAAGGCTTCGGCCAGATGCGCCTTAACACCGCCGGGGAAGGTGCCCTCGATGTAGGTGTTGGAGGCGTCGGCCCAGATCTCGTTAAAGGTGAACCAGTAGGTCACCTGGTCGGCGTACTCCTTAAAGCAGAAGGTGGCAAAGTCCACAAAGGCGTCGATGGTCTCGCGGTTGAGGAAGTCGCCCTTCTCAAAGAGGGGGAGCGGCGTATCGAAGTGGTGCAGCGTGACGAACGGCTCGACGTGATGCTTGTGGCACTCGGCGAAGAGGTCGTGGTAGAACTGCACGCCTTGCGCGTTGATCTCGCCGGTGCCGTTGGGGAAGATGCGGCTCCAGGCGATGGAGAGGCGGATGCCGTTGATGCCGAACTCCTCGCACAGCTCCAGATCGACGGGATACTGGTTGTAGAAGTCGGAAGCGGGATCGGGGGAGAAACGGCCCTGGGCCTCCAGGAAGTCGTCCCAGGCAACCTTGCCCTTACCGTGAGTGCGGGTCTCGCCCTCTACCTGGTAGGCAGCGGTGGCGCCGCCAAAGACAAAGCCCTCGGGAAACTGCGCAGGCGGGTTGGTGACGCTGGCGGGGTTAACGGACATGATGAAGGATCCAATCAATTGAATAACGGAAATGAGGAATAGGAAGGGCCAACCGGCTGAGGATGCTCGGCTGGCCCTAAGCGTTACTTACTTCGAAAGTTGCTCACTTACGAAGGCGAGAGACTTGTCGCCGTTCTGGGAGAGCTCGATGTACTGCTTGCCGCGGCAGGCGACGCACTTGTTGCCCACGCGCTCGCAGTCCTTCTGCAGGTCGGCCAGGTAGCTCGCGGCCTGCGGGGCCAGGACGACCAGGTCAAAGTCGGGGAGCATATCCACGTGGTTGCCATAGGCGTCGGCAGCGGTCTCCAGGTCGATACCGCGCTCCTTGGCGGCCTTGGCCAGTGCGTTGGCCAGCAGGCCCGAGGTGCCGCCACCCTGGCAGAGCACGAGCACGCGCTTGCCGTTGAGGTCGCTGGTGGCCGTGGCCTCGGCGGCGGGGGCTGCAGCGGGAGCGGCATCGGTCTTTACGGCCTCGGCGGCAGCGCCGTCTGCAACGCTCTTGGCATCGGTCTTGCCCTGGAAGGCATCGTTGAGCTTGGCAGCCTTCTCGGCGTTCTTGGCGGCGAGCTCCTCCTGGGAAATCTCGGCCTCCTCGGCGCACTTCTGGGCGTCATAGGCACGGAAGAACGGGTAGTACAGAAGGAAGTCGACGACCAGGATGATGGCGAGCATCACAAAGGCGAGCGGCTGGAAGCCCAGACCCATGATGGTGCCGATGGGGCCGGGGACGGTCCAAGGCAGGGTGTACATAAAGCCGTTCATGCCCAGGAAGTCGATAAAGACCTTGAGGATCCAGACGTTGGCGATCGGGGCAAAGACAAACGGGACAAAGAAGACGGGGTTGAGCACGATGGGTGCGGCGAACAGCAGCGGCTCGTTGACAGCAAAGCACACCGGGACGATGGAGGCCTTACCGACGGCGCGCATCTCCTGGGACTTGGCCAGGAAGCAGAACATAAAGACCAGGACGAGCGTGGCGCCGGTGCCGCCCATGCAGACGACGAAGTACTGGGCGCCCTGCGTCAGGACGGCAGAAGCGTGCTGACCGGCCTGGTAAGCAGCCAGGTTGTCGGTCATGTTGGCAACGAGGGCGGCGGCGATGGCAGGCTCGACGATCGAGGGGCCGTGGACACCGACGAACCAGAAGAGGCTCATGGCGCCGTAGATCACGGCGAGGCCGATGTAGCCGTCGGCGGCGGTGAACAGGGGCTGGAACACCTGGATGACGCCCTGGGCAAAGCAGAAGCCAAAGGCAGAGCGGAAGACGATGTCAAAGACCCAAAAGACGGTGATGCAGACGGAGAAGGGGATGATGTCCTTAAAGGTCTGCGAGATGTTGGGCGGAACCTGCTCGGGCATCTTGACGGTGATGTTGCGCTTAATGAAGAACTTGTAGATGATGCCGGTCACAAACGCAGCGATGAAGGCGGTCAACAGGCCCTTGGAACCCAGGTAGGTGGTGTTGAAGCCGCTGGCGGCGTCCGTGGAGATCGTGTCGCTCGAGAGCAGCAGGAAGCCGATGATGGCCGCGCACATGCAGGAGATAAAGTTGATCTGGTTGTTCTTGGGCAGATCACGGTTCTGAGCGTCGGCGAAGTGCTTGGCGGTGGTGGCGGCGCAGGCGATGGCCAGGATGCCCATGGAGTAGTTGTAGCACTTCCACAGGGCGTTGTTGATGTCGTCGGGCCAATAGAAACCCCAGATGTTGGGGACCGAGGCCACCAGGCAGAAGATGGACGAGAAGATGATGATGGGGATGACGGAGATAAAGCCGTCGCGGATCGCCTTGAGGTACTTGTTGCGGGCGATCGCGTTGAAAAGGGGCTGGCCCTTTTCGATGGTGGCGATGAGTTGCTCCATGCAAAGCTCCTAAGAGTCGGTGGGCTAGCAACGATGGTAACGTTTGGACCTTGTTTGCCAAAATGTTGACGTTGCCATTTTGTGACACAAAAAAAGACGCGAACCGGTGGCCCCTGTGCCTGTGGACCGTCGATTCCTTGCGCGTAAACGTTTGAGCCGCCCGGTGGCTCTGTGTTTGCACAATGGCAACGTTAACATTTGGGCGACAAAAACCGTTCGGGGACGCAGGATTGTCGGTGAACGGTAGGTTTTGGGTGGTGAGCGTATGGCGGGGGAGGCGTTGGATATACTTGGAGGCGTTCATTTTGTCTGTTGGGATGCCCGCGATGGCATCGTTGACATAGAAAGATCGACCTATGGCCGCTGTTAAAAAATCGGTATCCGTTAAGGACGTGGCACGTCTTGCGGGCGTCTCGGAGCAGACGGTCTCGCGCACTGTGCACGATTCGCCCAGCGTACGTCCCGAGACCAAGGAGCGCGTGCGCGCCGCCATGCGCGAGCTCGGATATCGACCCAACTTTGCCGGCCGGTCGCTGCGCCGCGGCAAGTTCAAGACCGTCGGCGTCGCCATGTTCAATATCACCGGCACCGGAAACCTCGACCGCATGGAGGGCTTTGCCGCTGCGGCTGACAAGCACGGCTATGCCATCACCCTTACTAAAGTAGATGGACATCCCTATACCCTCGAGAGCGCGTCGTCGCGCATGAGCGCGCTTCCGGTGGACGGTATGGTTGTGATCATGAACCGTATGCCGGCAGACTTTGGCACCTTTGAGCCGCTGCCCGGCATGCAGACGGTGCTCGTTACCATGCTGGAGCATCCGCTGTGCTCGACGGTCGATAATGACCAGTTCGATTGCTCGCGCCAGGTGGTCGAGTACCTGTTGGAGCAAGGGCACAAGACGGTGCACTTTATCTCGTGCCCCGAGCGCTCGCTTTCGGGCATGCAGCGCGAGGAGGGCTGGCGCGAGACGTTGCGCGCGCATGGCATTGAGCCGCCACGGCTTATCCGCGGCGATTGGACGGCGCAGAGCGGATACGCCGCTGGCCAGGCATTGGCGGACGATCCGAGCTGCACGGCTATCTATGCTTCGAACGATGCTATGGCCTATGGCTGCATTCGCGGGCTCGAGTCGCGCGGAAAGCGCGTGCCCGAGGACGTGAGCGTGGTGGGCGTTGACGATAGCCTGGGCGATATCGTGCCCGATCGTCGCCTAACTACGGTGCGCTTTAATAACAAGCGCGTTGGCATGTGGGCGGTCGACAAGATTGCCGGCGCCGAAGACGTCGCACCGGGCGTGGAGCACATGCTGATCCCCGGTGTGCTCGTCGAGGGCGATACGGTACGCAGCCTGCGCTAGGGTGCGGACCTGTTTGGTTGTCGATTTATGTGTTCGATATTGTTCAGAATAGTTTAAAAACCGTTCACGGGTGAAAATCGACCGTTCATAGCTTCAAATTGCGTTTTGGATTGTTCTTTTTTGTTTGAATGTTAATGTTTCTGGCATACACAACGCAGCGCGTATGCCCGGACGCGATGCTCTCCATTGGTTCATATGTGAAAGGAACGCAATATGGCAACCAAAGAAGAAATCTCGATGGTTGGATTCGAGATCGTCGCATACGCGGGTGACGCCCAGACCGACCTGCTCGCTGCACTCGATGCTGCCCGTGAGGGTGACTTTGAGAAGGCCGAGCAGCTGCACAAGGATGCCAGCGACGCGCTCATCGGTGCTCACGACACGCAGACCAAGCTGCTTTCGCAGGAGGCCGGCGGCGGCGAGATGGAGATGACCTTCATCATGGCTCACGCTCAGGACACCCTTATGACCACCATGATCCTGGAGAAGCAGACCCGCTTTACCATCGATGCCTACAAGCGCATCGCCGATCTCGAGGCCAAGCTCGCCTAACGAACTCTCACAACCAAGTCCCCTTCCAAAAGCCCTGTCGCAACCCCGCGGCAGGGCTTTTCTGTCCCTCAGCCTAAGTTGCGGTGAAATAGGGACTGAATGGGCCTTCTAACAGCAAAAACAGTCCCTATTTCACCGCAACTTATTCGGCGCTGTTGGATATTTTGCTTCGTGGGTATACTTCCATCCGCAATACAGGCCGGAATGAGGAGGTATCCAAATGCCGGACAACGGATCGATTCAAAAGAGGGACCCGCGCGAGATGGCTCACGGCCGCCCCGTTCAAATTACCGAGCACACAACGGTCGCTGAGCTGCAGCCCAGCTTGTCCGATGTCGTGTGCGCAAACAAAAAGTTGCAGATCGGGTTCATCGTTGCGCTCGTGGTACTGGCGCTTCTGTCGGGTTTTGTCGCGCGCCCGCATTTTGCCGACACCAAGACCTGGGACTCAACTATCGAGGTCATCGACCAAAAGAAGGGCAACGTGTTGGCGCTCACGACCTCGTGCGTGGCGCTGTCTGCGGGCATCACCGCGCTGCCGGGCGACACGGGAACGCCGGTGGCTGAGCAGCTCGCACAGCTTTCGGGAAACCTGGGCATTGTGCTCGCCGTGCTCTACCTCGAGAAATATTTGCTCACTATCTTATGGTCGGTGGGCTTGGGCATCCTAATCCCGTTCTCGCTCGTACTCTTCGCGGTGTCGCTTGGCATTCACGGACGCTGGAGCACCAGCGCTGTCCTGCGCCGTGTGGCAACGCGCGTACTGGTGGTTGCCATGATCGGCATGGCGTTGGTGCCCGCGAGCGTGTGGGTATCGCAAAAGGTCGACGAGACGTACCAGGTGAGTATCGAGCAGGCCGAGCAAAAGGCGACAAGCGCGGCTGAGGCGAGCTCGTCAAAGAGCGAAAAGAAATCTGAAGCCAAAACAGACAAGAACGTGCTTGAGCAACTGACCGAAGGCGCCTCGAGTCTGCTGACTTCGGTGACCGATAGCGCCAAGTCGATGACCGACGAGGTTGTACAGCAGGTGACCGATCTAATCGAAGGCGTCATCGTGATGATTGTGACCTCGTGCGTGATTCCGCTGCTGGTGCTCGTGGCATTCCTGTGGCTGGGGCACGTACTGCTGGGGATCGATATCTCCGGTCCTACGAACTACCTGACGGGCCGTTTTCTAAGTGCTCCGTCCAAACATGCCAAGAAGAGTGGACAGTCCGAGTAGGCGACAAAGCGGGCCTTGAAAGATCGACCCGTAAGAAGGGCGGCCGAGATGCGTTTTCGGTCGCCCTTTTTGTTGAGTGCGTGACCGCTCACGCCTCCGTCAGGCCCAAACGGTCAACAAACACCCGTGAACGGTAATTGTTCAAAAAAGAACAAAGACAAACAAATAGTTGTTGCAGTTGCTGTTCGAATGTGTTCAAATAAACATGAACAGTGAAGAACCGCACATTCAGATGCCCGGACCTGAACGCGATTCAACACTTCCAAACAGAAACTACGCACCTGCGTATCTCTCAAGGAGGATGTCATGAGGGTTGTAATCGCTTCCGATGCCGACGGTATGTCGATGAAGGAGTCCATCAAGGAGATGCTCATCGCCGACGGTCACGAGGTCGTCGACTATTCCGAGACCCCTGCCGCGGACTTTGTCGATTCCGCCACCGCCGTCGCCAAGGACCTGCTGGAGCACAAGGATTCCCAGGGCTTTGCCTTCGATAAGTACGGCGTCGGTTCCTATATGGCCGCCGTCAAGATGAAGGGCATGGTTGTCGCCAACATTTCCGACGAGCGCTCCGCCTACATGACCCGCGAGCACAACGGTTCGCGCATGGTCACCATGGGCCCGGGCGTCGTGGGCACCGAGGTCGCCAAGAAGATCGCTCGCGAGTTCCTGCGCGCTCAGTACGCCGGCGGTCGTCATCAGATCCGTGTCGACATGCTCAACAAGATGGCCTAACGAGAGCCACCGAGAACTCGAACTTCTACCTCAACTTGTGAATTCAGACGAAAGGACGTTCTGATGAAGAAGACCATCGCAATCGGTTGCGACCATATCGTTACGGACGAGAAGATCTATCTGGCCGACCGCCTGGAGCAGGCCGGCTACCAGGTGCTCGATTGCGGCACCTACAGCCACAGCCGCACGCACTATCCCATCTACGGCAAGGCCGTGGGCGAGGCCGTTGCCAGCGGCAAGGCCGACTTTGGCGTGGCCCTGTGCGGCACCGGCATCGGCATCACCAATGCTGTCAACAAGGTCCCCGGCGCCCGTTGCGCCCTGGTCCGCGACATGACCTCGGCCCTGTATGCCCGTCGCGAGCTCAACGCCAACATCGTGGGCTTTGGCGGCAAGATCACCGGCGAGTTCCTGATGGCCGACATCATGCTCGCCTTCCTGGAGGAGCCCTACGAGCAGACTCCCGAGCACGACGCCCTGATCGCCAAGATCGATGCCTGCAACAAGGCCGATGCCGAGGCCCAGGCCGACCCGCACTTCTTTGACGAGTTCCTCGAGAAGTGGGACCGTGGCGAATACCATGATTAGCGGGTATCCGGCGTAATTAACTAGTCCGTTGACGGCTCGCGTTTCTGTGAGGGGCGCGGGCCGGTTTTCTATCAGCCCATTGACTCGGCGGGCTGGCGTAAGAAAGGGAAGGCTCCTATGGAGTTTGTTCTTGATAACGGTTCTATTCGCGTGGCTCTAAGCACAGCAGGCGGATCGTTTACCTCTATTGCGGCTAACGGTCGTGAGTATTTGTGGCAGGGCGACCCGGCGGTGTGGTCGGGTCAGGCCCCGATCTGCTTTCCCATCTGCGGCGGTCTGCGCGATGGCCGCGCTATGACGCGCGCCGGCCACGAGATCAACCTCGCGCGTCATGGTTTCGCCCGCAAGCAGGAGTGGGAGCTCGAGGAGCAGGGCGACAGCATGGTTGCGCTGAGCCTGAGCTCTGCCGACCACGCCGAGCTGCTCGAGCAGTATCCGTATCCGTTTAAGATCGTTGCACGCTACACGATCGATGCGGCAAAGGTGGTCGTGTCGTACGAGGTGACCAACGAGGGAACCGAGGACATGCCGTTCTTTGTGGGCGGCCATCCCGGCTTTAAGTGCCCGCTCGACGAGGGTGAGTTCTACGACGATTACGAGCTTCGATTTGAGCAGCGTGAGGCGGCAGAGCTCTGCACCGCCGTTCCCTCGACGGGCCTGATCGATGTCGAGCATCGCAGTAAGAACCCGATGGTTGGCCACGACCTGCCGCTTACCCACGAGCTCTTCGACTTTGCCGAGACCATCTTTGATGTGCTCGAGAGTCGTGTGGTCACGCTGACCAAGAAGACCGAGGACAAGGGCGTGCGCCTGACATTCCCCGGTATGCCGTACCTGATTGTGTGGAGCAAGCCTGAGGGCGATTTTGTCGCGGTTGAGCCGTGGGGCGGTCTGTCCACCTGCTCCGACGAGGACGATGTCCTGGAGCACAAACGTGGCTGCCTGGTGGCCAAGCCGGGGAAGACCGTCACCCGTGGCTTTGAGATCGAGATTCTTTAACGAGCTATCGTATGTTTGGGGTCGCACACATCGTGCCCCGGAAACAGGAGTTCAACATGATTTTGACCGTTACCATGAACCCGTCGATTGATACGCGCTATCAGCTCGACAAACTGATCATCGACGATGTGAACCGTGTGACGCCCGAAAAGACCGCTGGTGGCAAGGGCCTCAACGTGAGCCGTGTGCTGCTGCAGCTGGGCGATGACGTGCTCGCAACCGGTCTGCTCGGCGGCCACATGGGTGCCTATATGGCCGAGCTTATGGATGCCGACGGCGTTAAGAACGACTTTGTGCCCATCGCCGGTGAGACGCGCATTTGCCTGAATATTCTGCACGAGGGTAATCAGACCGAGCTGCTGGAGAGCGGCCCGCAGATCGCCCCGGCCGAGCTCGAGACCTTTACTGCCAAGTTCGCCGAGCTTGCAGCGAAGGCGGACGTTGTGACGCTTTCGGGCTCGCTGCCGCGTGGCGTCGATGCCGGTTACTATGCCGAGCTCGTCAAGATTGCCGAGGAGGCGGGCGCCAAGGTGCTGCTCGACACCTCGGGTGCATCGCTGGAGGCCGCGCTGGAGTCCGACGCTAAGCCTGAGCTCGTAAAGCCCAACCTGACCGAGATCAACGGCCTGCTGGGCACGTCCTTTACCACCGACGACGTCGACGCGCTGCGCGAGGCGCTTGCCGCCGATGGCCGCTTTGCCGGTATCCCCTGGGTTGTCGTCTCGATGGGTGCCGCCGGCTCGGTAGGCTTCCATGAGGGCCGTGCGTTCCGCGCCAAGACGCCCGCGATTGCCGCAGTCAACGCGACGGGTTCCGGCGACTCGACGATCGCCGGCTTTGCGCACGCCATCGCCGCGGGCGCCGACGATGTCACGGTGCTCAAGACCGCCAATACCTGTGGCAAGCTTAACGCTATGGATCCCAAGACCGGCCACCTGGTCATGGACCGCTGGGACGAGATCTATAACAGCGTTGAGGTTACAGAGTTGTAGCGGTTGCGGCTCCTAATAGAATGAGCGTGGAAAATCTCCCACTTTTGGTGCTCATACGAGCCCAAAGTGGGAGATTTTCCACGCTCGTTTGATACGGCAGATGGGGACGTTCCTTTTCTGCCGGCAGTTTGGGACACTCCTTGCGGGGCACCCCCCACAGCGCCTATGCCAGTTTGTCGATTTGCCCAATCTCCCAGAGCGGAATGTTGACGAGCGTGCCCTCGTCTCTATATGCCGCTAACGATGTCCTCACGCAGCGCTCGAGCTTGAACTTCTCGCAGGCAATCCTCAGGCTCTTTGCTTTGAGATTCTCTGCCGCCTTGACCTCGAGCGGAAGCACGGTCCCCGCATGGTCGATGGCAAAGTCAGTCTCTGCATTGCCGGAGGAGGATGACCAATACGCGGGAGTTTTGCCTTGGAGCAAAAGCTCCTGTGCGACGTATTGCTCGGTCAGCGAGCCTTTGAACTCCGTAAAAACAGCGGGTCCGTTCAGAACAATTGCCGGCGAGAGACCGGAGAGCGCTCCGAGGATGCCGGTGTCGATGCAGAACAGCTTGAAGCCCGAGAGATCCTCGTAGCTTGTAAGCGGTGCTCTTAGGGCGGAAACACGCGGCACCTTATGAACGATTCCGTAGTCCATGAGCCACTGGAGGCTTTCCTCAAAATCGCGTGCGCGCGCCCCGGGACGAAGCGCGCCGTAGACGAACTTCTTGTTTTCCTTTGCGAGCTGGCCGGGAAGGGATTTCCAAACCAGCCTCATGCGCTCGACGATGCGGGCTGGTGCATGCTTGCCAAAATCGGATTCGTAAGCTTCGATGATTTGCTGCTGAAGCCTGCGGGCCTCGATGAAATCGTGGGAGGCGGCGA
Organism: uncultured Collinsella sp.; assembly: GCA_934646965.1. Taxonomy (GTDB): domain Bacteria; phylum Actinomycetota; class Coriobacteriia; order Coriobacteriales; family Coriobacteriaceae; genus Collinsella. Next base: position 11,713 of record CAKUEZ010000050.1, read on the forward strand.
AAGCGGAGACAACTTCTGGCATGCCACCGACAACGAGGTATTCCTTGAGCAGGCGCTCGAGCTTTTCGGAAACGTTTGCCAGCAGGTCCATGTTTGCGGCAAGGATGGCATCTGCGAGCGGACCGCCATCGACGGCACGAACGAACTCGACAAACCCCATGGGGCGCATGGTGAGCTGGTCGATCTTGCCGACGGGGAACGACTCGTTTTCTCGTCGGAGCGCAAGGCCCATATAGGAGCCGGCTGCCACGATATGGTATTCCGGCGCCAGCTCGTTGAAGTATTTGAGCGAGGTGATGCCACGCGGTGCCTCTTGGATTTCGTCGAAGATGATGAGTGTGTCTGTCGGCGTTATGGTCTGGCCGCGCAGGAGCTCTATCTGGGAGATGATGCGCTTGGGGTCAAGGTTTCCATCGAACAGCGAACGCGCGCCCGGTTCGAGCATAAAGTCAAAACGGATGACGTTTTGATACTGCTGGCCTGCGAATTCGTTGAGAAGCCAGGTTTTCCCCGTCTGGCGGGCCCCCTTAAGCAGGAGGGGCTTGCGGTTTGCTCTAGATTTCCAAGCGATGAGTTCGTCCATTAGCTGTCGCTGCATACTGCCTCCTAACGATCATGGTTAGTATAAGACTGTTTTGGTTTTTCCATCGAAAAATGTGGGAGTGAACCACGTTTTTCCATCGAATAATGTGGGAGAAAACCACGTTTTTCCATCGAATAATGTGTGGGTTTAGGTCGGCACCTGGGGACGTTCCTTTTCTGCCGGCAGTTTGGGACACTCCTTGTTTTGGTGCAAATTAGCTACCCTTGCATCAGAAAACGGCGCCCGTCGGCGATGTTGCCGGCGGGCGCCGTTGTCGTGTGGGGCGGAAATGATCCGTTTTCCTCCGTCCCCATGGAATCATTGGGACGGTTTGAGCTGCGTGCTACAGCGAGTCGATAAAGCGCTGTTGGGCGGCGCGGCCGGCTTCGTCCCACTTAAAGACGCCGGCGTTGTCGAGCACGTGGCCAAACACCACGCCGACCTCCTCGTGCAGGATGTCGATGGCGTTATCCGCTGTGAGCTCATCGGCACGACGGGCAAAGACATCCTCGGCCCATGCGGCGTGGCTGCGGCAAAGGTCGTCGCCCTCGAGCGCGGCGGCAAGGTCGTAGCTGGCGTCGACCTTGGCTACCAGCAGGTGCTCGCGGACGGCGCCGAGCTCGGGAACCAGGCGCGGCGGAAGAATGGCCAGACCCATGACCTCGATCAGGCCAATGTTCTCCTTCTTGATGTGGTGATACTCGGCATGCGGGTGGAACACGCCCAGCGGGTGCTCGTCGGTCGTGATGTTACAGCGAAGTGCCAGGTAGGCCTCGTAGATCTCACCGCCGGCATTACCGCGGGAGTCCACGCGGCGGATGACGGGCGTCACGGTGTTGTGAGCCACGCCGTCGGCCGTGTGCGCGATGACGCCCACGGACTCGTCGGTCCACTCGCGCCAGGCGAGGATGATCTTCTCGGCGGCGTCGAGCAGCTGGGCGCGGTCGTGCGAGCGCAGGCGCAGCACCGAGAGTGGCCACTGCAGCACGGTGCCGGTGACCTGGTCAAAGCCAGGCACGTTAAACTGCGAGACCTCGGTGGCGTGCATCATCGGGAACTCGTGCGCACCGCCCTGGAAGTGGTCGTGCGACAGAATCGAGCCGCCAACGATGGGCAGGTCGGCGTTGGAGCCGATAAAGTAGTGCGGGAACAGGTCCACAAAGTCGAGCAGGCAGGTCAGACCCTTACGATCGACGTGCATCGGACGATGCTCGGAGCTCATGGCAATGCAGTGCTCGTTAAAGTACGCGTACGGGCTGTACTGGAAGCCCCAGCGTTCGCCGTCAAGCTGGATGGGGATAACGCGCAGGTTTTGGCGAGCGGGGTGAGCGCCGCCGTCGGCTGCGGCGGAACGTCCGGGATAGCCCTCGTTCTCGATGCAGAGCTGACAAGCAGGATACTTCTCTCCTGTGTTCTTGGCGGCGCCGGCCGCGGCAATGTCGCGCGGGTCCTTCTCGGGCTTTGACAGGTTGATGGTGATCTCGAGATCGCCCCAGTTGGTGGGAGTGCTCCATTTGATGTTGCGCGCGATGGCGGCACGGCGCACATAGCCGGCGTCGCAGCACAGACCGTAGAACCAGTCGGTCGCGGCGCGGGGCTCGTTGACGCCCATGCGCCCATTGAACTCCTCGTTTACAACCGAAGGCCTCGGCATAAGCACACCCATGATGCGCATAGCGATACGGTCGCGGCCCGACGCCGTGTCCTCGGCGGCACCGTTGGCGACGGCAGCCTCGGAAAGCGCGGCGAGCGTACCCTCAAGGTCAAAGTTGGGGAGCGTGTCGGGGTGCAAGAGCGAAATCTTCTCGGTCTTGAGCGCCCAAGCCATGTCGAGCGCGGGGCCCGTGGCGCCGATGCACTCCAAAATGGTGTTGTATGCCCAGATACGGTCGTCCTGGCCGATCATGGATCGGTGGATAGCGTACTCGATCAGGTTCTGCGCAGCCTCGCGCACGTCGGTCATTACAGCCATGCCGCGTATGCCCCCTTGTCAGAGATAGCGTAGTGACGGGCGGAACCCTCGCCAAGCCAGCCGTTCATCTTGGTAATGAAAGTGTCGACCAGATCGAGCGGCACGAAGGCCTGAATGGTGCCGCCAAAACCGCCACCGTGGATGCGAACGGCGCCGCGACCGTCGAGCACGTGCTCGGCCAGCGCCAGGGCATACATGGAGGGCTGCTCGGAGCCCAGCTTGGCAACGACATTCTGCAGGTACATGGCAGAGCTGGCGCCAGACTCGCGCGTCAGGACCAGGAACTGGTCGATGTCGCCGGCGTTAAGAGCCGCCCAGCGCTTGTCGACCAGGCCGTTCTCGTACCAGTAGTGAACGGCGCGCAGGCAGGCGCGGTCGCCCAGCTTGGCGCGCAGCTCGGGGAGCTTGGC
>CAKUEZ010000051.1 GCA_934646965.1 uncultured Collinsella sp.
GACGCGCTAGCTTGAGGTGCTAGTGACCGCTTTTTGGTCATGCGGGTTCAAGTCCCGCCTCCGACACCATCGCATTTGAGAAGCCTCTTCGGAGGCTTTTTTGTTACCGATAGACGGTGAGGTCCACGATGGAAACGCTTGAGCGCAACGAGTGGGCAGATGTTGCCCAGCTGGTCGAGATCACGAGCGATGCTGTCATCATCTGCGAACTCGACGGAACCATTCTGCATGTGAATAATCGTCTGCTCGATCTGATGTGCGAGGAGCGCGCCGATGTCATCAATGGTGACGTTAAGGACGTGCTGTACTCGTCTGCCTTTGAGCGCGCGACCGAGCATCGTCTGCCATTTGAGACCGATGGCTCCGAGAGCGAGCTGATGCTCAAGCTGAGCGACGGGTCGTTTATTCCCGTCTTGGTTCGCGCGGGTTCCGTTACGCCTCCGCGCATCTTTGGACGCCGTGCGCCGCGTGTCCTGGTGGCACTTCATAGCATCGAAGAGCAGTATTCCCACGATCGTCAGCTCAAGCGTGCGCTGTCGGAGCTCAGGGTGGCAAATAAGCGCCTTTCGGGCACGCTTTCGGTCATTATGAGTACCGTTGGCTCCGATGAGCTCCCCAGCCTGCTCGATACCGTTTTGAATCAGCTTGTCGGAACGCTCGATGCATCGGGCGCAGCTATCTATTTTTCCGAGAGTGGCGGCTTTAAGCTCCGCGGCGTTTCCAAGGAGCTTGAGGACAGCTATCTGCCCGAGTTCATGCCCTATGGCGCTGGTATTCCGACGTACGTGCTTCGTGAGTCGCGTGCTTGCCGTCTTTCGATCCAACAGGACCTTGAGGGCGATCGAGTCGCCTCGGGCATGTTCATGGATCTGGACAATCGTTCCAAGCACCTGCTGCGCGTTCAGGACATGCCTCCATACCGCAGCGAGATCTGCCTTCCCGTGTTTTACGGCACGCAGGTCCTTGGCGTGCTAGAGGTCGGCTGGAAACGTCCGCAGGCGCCGCTTGCCTATGACGTAAACGTGCTCGAGGTCATTTGCGATTATCTGTCTATCCAGCTGGTCGGTATGGCATCGAGTCTGCGTTCGCGTCGTACCGCAGAGCTTGGCCGTTCGCTCAATGTGTTGCGCGATGAGCTCTTTACCTATCTCGATGATCCGGTCGCTGCTTCGCGCGCCGTATCGTCCGAGATCTGCGCCGTGCTCAATTGCCATTTCTGCCCTGTGGAGTACGATGCGGGCCTCGAAGCCTATGTCATCGATTTTGAGGGCGGTAGTCGCGTAGCCTTGCCGGGGGACCCGGAGTCGCTCTTCTTTTCGACTACGACGCCTGCTGCGCGTTTGGGTGCGGCATCGGATGGCCTTGAGGCGTCGGTCCTGGGCGGTGCGAGTGCCGACGACCTGAAGCACGTTCGCTTGACGCGCGTTGATGAGTCTATGCCCATGGGCGGATGGTTGAGGGCTCACGGCCTTCCGTGCCAAGGCCTCTATGTCGACTCCGGTATCGAGGCGGGGCATTATCGCTCGGATGCTGACAGCAGGCGCAACAACGATGCGATCGTTCCGGCCGACGTTGCCAAGGGGCCGACGACCCGCGCCTTGCTGCTTCGTGATGGCAGCCAAGAGCCGATTGACGACCTTGAATACGACTACCTGGTGCACTTGGCCCACGATTTTGAGTTGATCTATGAAGGTGAGTCGCAAAAGCGCGAGGAGCGTCATATCGCCCAGACCCTTCAGGTCGGTATGAGGAATTCGCTCGGCGATGTTCCGGGCATCGCGACCGACTCGGTGTACCTGTCGGCCACGAACTCCGCGTTGGTCGGCGGCGACTTCTATACGCTCATTCGCCTTCCCGACGACTGCGCTGTCATGATTCTGGGTGATGTGTCTGGCAAAGGTATCGAAGCGGCATCCATGTCCGCGCTCGTCAAGACGGCCCTGACGGCCTATGCCTGGGAAGGCGCTGGCCCTGCTCGCATGGCACGCTCCCTCAACAGCATGCTCATGGGCTTCTCGAGGGTCGAGACGTTCGTGACGGCCTTTATCGCCAAGATCGATCTTAAAGCGGGGCGCGCGACCTATTGCTCGGCGGGCCATCCTCCCACCATGGTCATCAGGCCCGAGTCGATCCCGCTTGGCGGTGACGAGGCTCGCGGGGGAGAGGTTGAGCTCCTTGGATGCCAATCGGGCGTGATCGGCGCATTCGAAAGCATGGTGTACGAGACGGGCGCCTTTACCTTCGCTCCTGGTGACATGCTCTTTATGTATACCGATGGAACGATTGAGGCACGCGACCGCACGGGGGCGTTCTTTGGCGAACAGCGCCTACGCGATCTTTTACTATCGGTTTCGGGCGAGGGCGTATCGGGTATCTGCGGCAAGGTTTTGGGAGAGCTTGATCGCTTTACCGAATCGGCTTTGGACGACGACATCGCATTGGTGTCCCTTGAGTTTTTGCGGGGCCGGTCCTAAACAGTGGCGCTGGGCGGGCCGAATCCGCGCGGTCGCGGAAACGCATGCATCGAACAAGCTCTTTTGGGGAACCATGGTCGTATGAATGAGTGGAATGACATAGCGGTTTTGACGCCACCGGGCGATATCGACATCGCCTCGGTGCCCGCGCTGCGCAGACGGCTGGATGCTTTGATCGATCGCGGCGTGCGGCGCGTTGTCATCAATTGCCAGGCCGTCGGCTTTATCGACTCGACAGGTTTGGCGTTCTTGCTTACGCGCGCTCGTGAACTCATGAGGCGCGAGGGCCTGCTTTCGCTCGTCAACGCATCTGATGAGGTCGTTCGCTTTTTGGAGATCGCTCGTCTCGTCGATATTCTTCATGTTGCGGGCCCGGCGCGGGAGTCGATTCCCGCCATTCCGGTGGGGGAGTTGCCGCGTTGGAGTAAGAGCGTCGAGGTGCGTCAGGGTATCGAGAACCTCCCATATTATCGGCACCGTATTGCTGAGCTCCTCGAGTCGCTTCCGTTACGCCGCGACGAGCGCTACGACGTCGCATTGGCATCGGGCGAGGCGCTGGGCAATGCGTATGACCATGCGGGCGGCATCGGGTGCATCCTGACGGTTCAGGCTTATGGCGATCGAGTGGTGATTGAGGTCGTTGACCGTGGGATGGGCTATTCGATCGACGGGTCGAGTGAGCCGGTTGCGACCGAAGAGCGTGGGCGCGGTATCAAGCTTATGCGCATGCTGGTCGACAATGTGGAGGTTGCCCGTCGCACGGACGGCGCCGGGACGCGTGTCCGGATGGTGAAGCTGTTTAGCGGAGCGTTGGAATCGTGCGCCTAGTACATCGTTTTGGCGTGTTTACCTGCCAAGAGCTTGTGCTGGACAACTTTTTTGAAAAAAGTACTTGCGTCTTTTGGGCAACTCGCGTAAATTAATAACCCGCAAGCGGACATGGCTCAGTTGGTAGAGCACAACCTTGCCAAGGTTGGGGTCGCGGGTTCGAGCCCCGTTGTCCGCTCCATTGCATTCTCGGACCGTTTCAAGCGGTCCTTTTTCGGCGAAGTGGCCAAGTGGTAAGGCAGAGGCCTGCAAAGCCTTTACCCCCGGTTCGAATCCGGGCTTCGCCTCCAGGCAACATCCGGGCGCTCCGGCGCCCGTTTTGTTTTACATATGCGGACATGGCTCAGTTGGTAGAGCACAACCTTGCCAAGGTTGGGGTCGCGGGTTCGAGCCCCGTTGTCCGCTCCAAACGCAACAGCCCGACTACTACGGTTGCCGGGCTTTTTTCGTACCCATCACATGGGCTCGAACCCGAGAGGGAGCGAGCGTTAAGCAAACGCGGAGCGTTTGTAGCGAGCTGGCGAGGTCGCCGGCTGGCGGCCGAAGCCGGTGCGTATTTGCGGAGCAAATACGCGGACGCCCCGTTGTCCGCTCCAACTATGTTACGCGGTTCTAACGAACCGCGTTTTTTGTTGACGCTGCGCGAGCCCCTGGCACCCCATCTTGCCCCTCAATCGTCGGTCGCGTACATAAAGTACGCTTCCCTCCTCTTTCACGGCAACCTGGGGCACCCGGAGCCCGCTCGCTGTCGTGACCGGGAGAGTGGGTCTTCCGTTCTTTTCGACGAATTGTCAATCCGTTCCAGGAGGTTCGAGCTCGAGAGGGAGCGAGCATTTTTTGGGGCGTGGGTGGGGCGTTGTTTGTCGCGAATGTCTGCCTTGGGCGTATCATCGTGGACATCTCGCAAAACCTCGTTGCAAGGGAGATGCGCCCCATGGCTACAGAAAAAACCTCTTCGCGCTCATGGATGTCCGATGCCGCGATCTATCAGATTTATCCGCGCTCGTTTAAGGATTCGACTGGTACGGGCTTGGGCGATATTGCGGGCATCACCCAGCAGATGGACTATCTTGAGCGGCTGGGCATCGAGGCCATATGGCTGAGCCCGTTCTACCCATCGCCGCTTGTCGACGGCGGCTATGATGTGGCGGACTACTGCGATGTCGACCCGCGTCTTGGCTCGCTTGACGACTTCGATGACATGGTCGCCGCTGCCCACGAGCGCGACATCAAGGTCATCGTCGACATCGTGCCCAACCACTCATCCGATCAGCACCCCTGGTTCAAAGCTGCTCTTGCCGCCGGCCCCGGATCGCCCGAGCGCGCCCGGTATATCTTTCGCGATGGTCGAGGCGAGCACGGCGAGCTGCCTCCCACCAATTGGAATGCCAACTTTGGCGGCCCCGCCTGGACGCGTGTTGCGGACGGTCAGTGGTATCTGCATATGTTTACGCCCGAGCAGCCCGATTTTGACTGGTCATGCCCCGAGGTCCACACATTCTTTTGCGACGTCCTCGCATTTTGGAGCGATCGAGGCGTCGACGGCTTCCGTATCGATGTGGCACACGGTCTCGCCAAGGACCTCGATCGCGATGATCTTGACCGGTGGCATCTCGCCGAGGGCGATGACATGGTTGACGACGGCACCCATCCGCTGTGGGACCGCAACGAGGTCCACGAGATCTATCGCGAGTGGCGCCGCGTGTTCGACCGTTATGATCCGCCGCGCAGCGCCGTTGCCGAGGCGTGGGTGCTGCCCGAGCGTCAGTATCTCTACGCGCGCCCCAGTGAGCTCGGCCAGACGTTCAACTTTGAGTTCGCCAAGGCCACTTGGACCTATGACGACATGCATGCAGCGATCGTGGAGGGCTTGAAGGCGGCCGTCGAATCCGATTCTGCCTCGACCTGGGTGCTCTCCAACCACGACGTGCCGCGCGTTGCGACGCGCTATGCCCTGCCGCAGATCAGGGCGACGCGCTACCACCAGATCGCACTCGACTGGCTCTTGCGCGACGGGTCGTCTTATGACGAGAACCGCGAGCTCGGCGAGCGTCGTGCACGGGCGGCCCTTTTGCTCGAGCTGGCGCTTCCGGGCTCGGCATACGTGTATCAGGGTGAGGAGCTCGGCCTTTTTGAGGTGGCTGATATCCCGTGGTCTGCACTCGAAGATCCCAGTGCAACCAATACACACGGACCGAAGCGCGAGAAGGGGCGCGACGGCTGCCGTGTGCCCCTGCCGTGGGTGACGGCAGACGATCCCGCACAGGGCGGATCGTTTGGGTTCTCACCAGCGGGCGCCGATGCGGCGCCCCATCTGCCACAGCCTGCGTGGTTTTCTGACTACGCTGTGGATAGGGAAGAGGCGGATCCGGCATCGATGCTCGCGCTCTATCGCGAGGCCCTCTGGCTGCGGCGCAAGTTGCGCGGGTGCGCCAACGATCTTGCATGGCTCGATCTTGACGGGCGCACCGGTCTTGCGGATGGTGCCGAGGGTGCCGAGGGCGGCGTTATCGCCTATCGCCGCGACAACGGCTGGGCGTGTGTGACGAACTTCGGCGCAGCGCCCGTGGAGCTGCCGGCGGGCAGAGTTTTGCTCATCTCATCACCGCTTGTAGAGGGCAGGCTCGCGCAGGACAGCTCGGCCTGGATTATGCTCGACGAGATGTAGGGGTATCTTGCTGCGAGCCCACGTTTGCCTGCGCCTTCCGTGACAGCCGATGCCTTCACGAGGACATCGTAAAACTTTTCAAAAAAAGTTCTTGCATAGGATGCGGGTATCACGTAAGATAAATTCTCGCAGGCGGACATGGCTCAGTTGGTAGAGCACAACCTTGCCAAGGTTGGGGTCGCGGGTTCGAGCCCCGTTGTCCGCTCCATTTGGGCGTTTAGCTCAGGGGGAGAGCGCTTCCCTGACACGGAAGAGGTCACAAGTTCAAATCTTGTAACGCCCACCAAATGTTCGCAGCTCAGAGGCTATGTCTCTGGGCTGTTTTCTTTTATGCCACCAAGATGCGCCACCAAATCGCCACCAAAAGGCATCTCGATTCATGTAGGAACGGTTCTGAGCGTCTGTTTGGCCTTGTCATCTCGATTGAGTGGGGGTTGACCATTTTGAAGATAACGGTGCATCTCGTTGACGTTTCCACGATTGATCCCGGCGAGACCGTTGATATGGCATCAATCGCGGGCCGCTATGCCTTACGTGCCTCCAATGGGAATCTCCCAATTACGTCTCGGAGGGAAGCTGCCGGCGTGGGTTTGCTTCTTCGAGATGCCTTGGGCGTCTTCGATGACACCCAACTTGCGTGTTCCGCTTTTGGCAAGATCGAGCTTGCGGATGGGGAGGCCCCCTCTATTTCCATTTCACATGGTGGAGGCGTGGCCATCCTCGCTGTTTCCGATGTTGCTCGATCGGTCGGAGGGCCTATTGGTGCGGACATCGAATCAGTTGATGAGATTGCGTCCGTTGCGGTTGAGCGTATGGCGAGTCCAAGGGAATGGGCATGGATTGACGCTGCAGCCGATTCACGGGAGCATGCCTTTCGGCTATGTCAGGTTTGGACGCGTATCGAAGCCATCCTGAAGGCGGAAGGCACCGGCTTTTCAATCGACCCTCGCAACGACGGGTTGCCGAGCGGGTGGGCTGCTTCCTCGGTTGTATTCGGTCGCTGCGTCATCTCTTGTGCGGCGCGCTCTATGCCTCGTATCGTCGTCAAGGAGCATGCCTTTCGGGTAGCATAGGAGCCATTCACCAATGGGGGAGGCCACTATGTCACTGAACGCAAAAAACGATATTGCTTCGCGAATCGAGGATGCCGTCTTTGAACTTATGGCGACAACTCCGGTGCAGTCGATTAAGGTGACCGATGTGCTTCGCCTTGCCCATACATCCAAATCGACGTTCTATCGCTGTTATCGCTCTGTTGATGATGTGGTTAAACGTTTCGAAGATGAGCTGCTTCAGAATATGCAGGACATCAATGATGTTGCGTTGGAGGCTCGCTTTGGTGATGCACAGCTGGACCCTACGCCCACGATGATCAGACGTATGGAGATCCTCAAGGCTAATCGCTCGAAAGTTTTGGCGCTTAATAGCGATAACGGTGATCCCGTGTTTGCTCACAAAGCAACGATCTTTATGCACGACTATTTTCGCAATCGACTTCGCTCGACATTTTCCGATGAAACGGACTTCGACCTGTATCTAGCCTTTGCGCTCGCGGGTCACCATAACCTCATTCAGTATTGGCTCGAGGCTCGGCCCGATCTTGAGGCGCGTACCGTCGCCGCCGCACTCAATCGCATGTTCTACGCGCCGCTCTTTGTGGACGATGCGTCGCATCATTGGCATCCACGTATTCCCGATTTCGAAAGGCCGGTCGCGTGAGCGGTCGATATTTGGGGATAAACGGTTGTAGTCAGGGTGATCTCTAGATATTCCAGCTCATAAGTTCAATAACTACAAGCCTGTTTACGTGCTATTTGGAACGCCTAGCCCCTATGTGTCCCATATGATGAGACACATAGGGGCTTTTTGTCTCACGCGTTTCGTTCAGCCCCTCATAAACTAAAGCTACGTTCAAGAGAACCACTGCAGTAGTTCAACGTGTGGCGGCACAGAAAAGCCGCGAGCGCTCTCTCACCTTCGCTCGCGGCCGGACTGCGCCATCACTCCGTACACCTTCACATGATTAGGATGTGATATTCAGTGGTTACGCTCGGAAAGAACATGCGCAGCGTCTCGATTGTAGGCGTAGGCTGCACCCCGTTCAAGGATTTTGAGGAGCATCCCGAGACCCAGGGTATTGGCGAGGGCGAGGCGTTTGGCTACGCGGCCCTCGAGGCAATTGCCGATGCCGGTCTTGAGCCCCGTGACGTGGACTATTTCTTCCACGGCAGCGCCAATCCCTATCTTGTTGGCGACTGCATTACCCCCAACATGCAGGTGGCCGACTGGTTCGGCGTTCGCGCGAAGGGCTCCGTCCACCATTCTGAGGCTTGCTGCACGGGCTATGTCGCCCTTGAGCAGGCCGTGATGGCGGTTGCCTCCGGTGCCTACGACGTTGTCCTTACGGGTGCCTGCGACTTGGCTTCGACCCTTCCCGTTGAGCACATGCCCTCCCACATTCGCCAGGACTTTACGCTCGACGTCATGATTCCCTCGCTCGATAAGATCTATGACCGCGCGTATGGTCGCCCACTCGATGGTGCCTTTGGCGTGTCGTTCGACAACTGGATCAACGAGTATTCGATGCAGTATGACCTGACTGCCGATCAGATTGACGATGCCCTGAACGGTCTCACCAAGAGCCTTCGTCGCGGTGCCGTGCTCAATCCTCTCGCTTGGTATGAGACCACGGTCGAGGAGGACGCAAAGGCTGCGGGCTTCGATTCTGCCGACGAATACCTCAAGAGCATGTACAACCCGCGCGTTACGCAGTACCTGCGCGTTACCGGCTTTGAGAAGAAGTGCGACGGCGCAGCCGCCGTTGTCGTGATGCCGACCGAGAAGGCTAAGGCCATGGGTGTCCCGTACGCTCCGGTCGAGGTGTTGGGCACGGGCGCGTCTGCGGTCGAGGCGGGCCTGCTCCACAACGAGCACTGGGCTACCAAGGTGGCTGCCAAGCAGGTCTATGACCTTACCGGTGTGAGCCCGGATGAAATCGATCTGTTTATGTGCAACGACTTCTTCCTGGCGTCCGAGATCGTCTCGGCCGAGGAGTGCGGCTATATCCCGCGCGGCGAGGCCTGGAAGTATGCCATTGAGGGCCGTACCGCATTTGATGGGGACAAGCCTATCAACCCGCACGGTGGCCGTTGCAACTTCGGTCACGCGCACGGCGCATCTGGCCTTGCCGATATCGTCGAGGCCGTTAAGCAGATGCGTGGCGTCGCCGGTGCAACCCAGATGAAGAACGTCCCCGAGACGACCTTCCTGCGTGGCTTTGGCGGCTCCCAGAACGTTCGCTGCCAGATTCTTCGTACCGTCGCGTAGTCGACCGCGGTTTTCGATTTCCCATAAGGAGTATTCTCATGCAACTCAAAGATATGGAACCCGTGGTCAAGAAGTTCTACACGGGTCTTGAAGAGGGCATCTATTGGGCGCGTCAGTGCCCTGAGTGCGGAGCCGTCGAGTTTCCGCCCCACCTTGCCTGCAATGCCTGCGGCTATCACAAGACCGATTGGGTCCAGGTTTCCGGCCACGGCCATCTGATCGATTTCACCCTACCCGGGCCGCAGAACGACAAGCCCTACCTCAAGGAGTATGGCAAGTACGCCTACGGCGCCGTCGATATCGACGAGGGCTCTCAGTACACCTACGTCATCTACGGCATTACCAAGAAGAAGGCCCCCGAGATCCGCGCCAAGCTCATGGCCGGTGAGACCGTTGGCGTCCATGCCAAGGTCATCGACCGTCCGGGCTATAAGGAGCTCGCGTTCGAGCTTGACGACTAGGCTTCCATTTCCCTTAACAATTTGCTTCCTCTCTTAGGTCGCGGCGGGACCCATGTCTCCTGCCCGCCGTGGCCGCCCTCTTTTTAACTTAGAAAGGTACCGTCATGAACGAAGAACTCACTCAGCAGATCTGCGATTTTGCCAAGTCCGCTTACAACTACGACGGAGAAGTAACGCCCGAGACGACGTTTGAGACCCTGGGTAAGGGCTCGATGAAAATGATCGCCCTGACGTCCATGATCGAGAACGAGCTCGATGCCGAGGTCCCCGTTCGCGAGGTCATGGTTATGAAGACCATCGGCGAGCTTATCGAGCGCACCGCCGAAGAGATGGAGTAGCGGCCATGGACCTGATGCAGACCCTGTGCCAGCAGGCTGCCGCCCATCCCGTGCGCGTCGCTTTTCCCGAAGGCGAAAACGAGACCATGATGCAGGCGGTCGCAAAGATTGCCGCAGAGCATCTCGCCGAGTGCGTGCTGGTGGGCGATGGCGGCAAGCTACGCGAGCTCGCCGAGGTACGCGGCATTTCTCTCGAGGGTATCGAGATCGTCGACGTGACTGACGAAGAGGCTAACGCTGCCTGTTGCGAACGCTATCTGGCGCATCCGGATTGCAAGTTTAAGCCCAAGGGAGCGGCGCGTCGCATGGCACGTCCGCTGGAACGCGCACTGATTTTGCAGGTGCTTGGCGATGTTGACGTTATGTTTGCCGGCATCGATAACGCTACGGGCGACATTATCCTGGCAGGCCAGACCATTGTCGGCCTTGCCGATGGCGTCGATACTGTGAGCTCCTGCGGCATTGCCGATATTCCCAACTGGGACGGCGGCGAAGACGGCCTGCTGGCTTTTGGCGACTCAGCCGTGTGCGTTAACCCGACGAGCGAAGAGCTGGCCTCGATCGCCATCTCTTCGTGCGAAACGGTGCGTTCCCTGACGGGCTGGGATATTCGATGCGCCCTGTTGTCACACTCGACGGACGGCTCGATGGATAACGAGCTGGTCGACAAGGTACGTCGCGCCCGCGAGATTGCCAACGACCGCCGTCCCGATCTTGCCATCGACGGTGAGTTCCAGTTTGATTCGGCCATCAACCCCAAGGTCGCGGCTAAAAAGGTTCACCGCGATTCTGCCGTTGCCGGCCATGCCAACGTAGTCATCTGGCCGGATATCAATGTAGGCAACATCGGCGTCAAGATCGTTCAGAACCTGACAGGCGCCAACGCTTACGGCCCCATGCTTCAGGGCTTTAAGAAGATCGTCTGCGACTGCTCGCGCTCTGCGCCTGTTGACGAAATCGTCGGCAATGTGGTGATGAGCTGCGTGCGCGTCCAGGCGCTCAAGGAGGCGTAAGACATGGCTGGACAGAATAAGCCTTGGCGTGTTTTGGTCATTAACCCGGGCTCCACGTCGACCAAGGTTGGCGTCTTCGAAGGCGATGCGTGCAAGCTCAGCAAGAATGTTGCGCATGATGCGAAGGACCTTGCCCAGTTTGATGGGGTTTCGGCTCAGATGCCGTATCGCTGCGATTTGATTCTTGAGGCACTGGGGGAGGCGGGGCTGAAGCTTGAGGACTTCGATGCGTTTGTCGGCCGCGGCGGCGGCTTGCTTTCGCTGCCCGGTGGTACGTATGCCATCAATGAGGTCATGCTCGAGCATGCTCGCGTTGGCGCAAATGGTATTCAACACCCGGCGCAGCTGGGACCCCAGATTGCCCACGAATTTGCCGTGAAATGTGGCAAGCCCGCCTTTGTGGTGAATCCTCCCGATACTGACGAGCTGTGCGATCTCGCACGCATGACGGGCATTAAGGGCGTGTATCGAAACGTGCACCTGCACGCCCTTAATCTCAAAGAGACCGCTATTCGCCATGCGGCTAAGCTCGGCCGTGCATACGACGAGTGCAACTTTATTGTCTGTCATATCGGCGGCGGCATTTCAATCTCTGCCCACCTTAAGGGCAAGATGGTCGACGGCAACGACATCGTTGGCGGCGAAGGCCCCATGGCGCCCACACGCTGTGGCTCGGTCCCTGCGATTGAGGTTGTGAAGTACGCAGCAGAACATGGACTTGACGTGACCCGTGCCCACTGCATGAAGACCGGCGGTTTTGTCGATCTGCTGGGCACGTCCGATGGTGTCGAAGTGTGCGAGCGCGCTGCCGCAGGCGATGCCGCCGCAGCCCGCGCTTGGGATGCGATGGTCTACCAGATCTGCAAATGGATCGGCGAGATGGCGTGCGTTCTTAAGGGCGATGTTGATGGCATCTTGCTTGGAGGCGGCATGGTCCACAGCAAAGAGCTCGTTGCCGCCATCGAGGACGCCTGTTCTTGGATTGCCCCTGTATCTGCCTATCCCGGCGAGTTTGAGCTCGAGGCGATGGCTGCTGGCGCCTGTCGCGTACTCGATGGCGCCGAGGAGGCGCTTACGTACAGCGGAGAACCCGTGTTCACTGGGTTTAACGAACGATAGCACCGTGCTTAGGGCGATCGGCGGTGATGCTTCGGTCGCCCTGTTTCACTTCTTTTTAACGTAAGGATTGAATCATGGATAAAACCAAGATCAAGTACCTGGTTGGCATTTACGCTGCCGCCATGTGCATTATGGGCATGCTTGTGCCCGTTCCCATTGTGGCTTCTGTTGCGGCTGCGTTTCCCAACGAGAACATCGCTGCCGTTCAGATGATTATCGGCATCATCCCGTTGATGATGGCGCTGTCCGCCATGCTTGTGTCTTCGCAGCTTGCTTCTCGCGTGTCCAAGAAGAAGACGACGCTTATCGGCCACGTTATCGTGATGCTGGCAGGTGCTTCGGTACTTGTGTTTCACGATTCACTCGGCCAGGTTCTTGCGGCATCGGCGGTCATGGGCCTTGGTCTCGGCGCCGTGCAGAATTCGACGGACGCTCTTATCGCGGACTACTTTGGCGGAAAGCAGCGCTCGTTTGTCATGGGCATCTATTCGACTTTTGTCGCCCTTGGCGGCATTATCTGGACGATGGTTTCTGGCATTTTGGGTTCTGCTGAGTGGTTCCATAGCTATGCGGCGTATTTCATCATGATTATCTTTATCGTGATCGAGGCCCTCTGCCTTCCCGAGGGTCATCTTGAGCCCAAGCGCAAAGTCAACGTGTTTGCCAATATGCCCAAAGAGGTCGCTATCATCACGGTCATGAGCTTTGTGTTCGTGCTCACGTTCCAGCTCTTTAGCTCCAATGTCTCGCTGCTGGTTGTTGGCCGTGGCTTTGGCGGCACGGTCGAGGCCGGTCTCGCTTCGACGGTCATGACAGTTGCAGGAATCGCAGCTGGCCTTTTGGTCGGTCCGCTGTTCGCCAAGTTTAAGAACCTGGCTATGCCGATCGCGTGGGGCGTTACGCTCGTTGGCCTGGGCCTGACGTTGGTTGCGCCCGCCTTTATGGTGCTGTGCGTTGCGGGCTTTGTCGTCGCGCTGGGCAAGGAGACCTACGTGCCGCTGGAGGGCAATTTTGCCGCCGGCAACTCTGCCCCCGAGGGACGTGCGTTTAACCTCGCCATTGGCATGGCAGGCATCAACTTTGGCATGGCGCTGTCTCCCATCGTGTTTGAGGCCGTGACGTCGCCTTTCGGTGCGACGATTGACCAGAAGTTCATCGTCGGCATGATCGTCTGCGCGGCTTGTGTCGTCTTTGGCGCCATTAAGTATCGCAAGCTCACCCCGGCTCAGCTTGCCGAGGCCGAGAAGATGGCGGCCAGCGGCGAGGCAGAGTAGCCGCTCGAGTAGTTGCTTTACCGCACATCATGTTTTATCGGGGCCGCCGACATATGCCGGCGGCCCTCTTTCTATCAATGACTTTGAAAGGCTTATGGCTATGAAGTTACCCGTCAACCGCGTTATCGGTATTCTCAACGGTTTCTTTAACCCGCTATTGCTCTGCGCGTTTCTCCCCATCATTGAAGGGGCGTCTGGCTTGGATCTGACGAGCCCCACGGGCTTTTGGGGGCAACTCATCGTGGCCACGGTGATTGCCGAGGTTCTGAGCGCGCTCCCGCTGTTTGGAAAAACGGTCGGTATGTGCCTAGACTTTTTTGGTTTTGAGCAGGGGAGTGCATCACACAAGATCGCCGGTACGGTCATCGGTGCCACGCTCCTATTTATGGTAATCGGGTTTGGCGAGATCGCCTTCCAAGGTGGCTTTGGAACGATTGGGGGCCACACATTCTTTGCGCGCTGGGCGGGCCTTGTTACAAAGGGATGGGCCTTTGTGGTTATCGCCGGCGTGCTGCTCGATCCCTTTACGGCGGCTCTCGGTCGCATAATCGCTCGCGACGAGAAATAACAGCTCCTTTGTATATCGAATGCCGGCGGACGGGGCGTCGGACTGCAGTCTTCCGAGCGTTTGCAGATCCGTCGTCCCATCCGCCGGCATTCGACCGCAACATGTTGGTCAAGCATTATCTTTTGGATTCTTTTGGCGTGAGCGGCTTAGTTTTGGTAGGATTTGTCAGCGGCTTGACTCAGGGGGTTTTATAACTGCCGTGCAGGTAGCCGTGCTGGTAACGTTTTATCCGCTTGCCAAAGATCCCTCGTTATTAATGCGTTCGCAAATTGACCAATTGCCTTGACCTGCTAAAACACTATATGTTGTGTTTGACCTAAAAAAAGAATACAGGATATAGATGCGTCTTTGTCGTATGATAGATGGCGGA
>CAKUEZ010000052.1 GCA_934646965.1 uncultured Collinsella sp.
GGATGCCTGCTTTGGCGCGACCGGCAATGCCGAGTCGGGCGGCGTGCCGAAGTTTATCGCGTCGGCCACCATCGTTACCAATGCCGAGCTGCTCGCATGCGCCGAAGTTGCAGCCACCGCCGCAAACGTCGCGCCGGCCGTGCGCGATTGGGAGCAAGCGGTCACGCGTATTGAGCTCGACGCGGATGCAGAGAGCGATGACACGGGACAGGTCGAGCATTTCGTCCACGCTCTGATGAAGAATGACGAAAACGCCGCGCCGATGTATAAGTACACCTATATCAGGCAGGCGACGGATGCCGTTGCGGACCCAAACGCCAATTCTGCCGGCGTGTCGGAGGACGAGCGGGGCGGTATAAAGCCCTCGAGCGACAACGTACTCTTCCACGGCGTGCTCAGCGAAGCCCACATGAAGTTTGCGGAGATAGCCAGCGTTGAATGCCTGTTCCGTATCGCTTCGGTACGCTACGGCGAGGATGGCCGCTCGCGCCTGGTGGTACACACGAAGGCAAACGGCGCGTGGTCCACACCCATGCCCGTGGACTTCCCCCTTGGGTTTGGCGAAGGCGACGTGGAGCGTGGCGGCACGTTCGATTACGACTTCGACGTAATTGAATACACAGACGGCGCGGGGCGCACGGACGCCTACGTATTGCTGGTCTCGGGAGAGCGCCCCGAAGGCGACGCAACCCGGTTCGACACGGCAAGCACATCCGGCATTCTGTCCGTTGTGCGTCTGCGCATAAGCAATAGCGAAGTTCGCGTGATATCGCACACGTCGTGGCGCAGCATCTCGCGCGGCCGCCTGCAGGAGGATGGCTACCATTGCCTGCAGTGCCCACGCATCACGGTGGGCAAGACACTTGTCGACGGACGCCTGTCGGGCGCCTATCTCCACCGCCGCGGAGCCACCGCAGAAAAGGCGTTGGGCACCGAGGCAGAGGTCGCACTCGAGTGCTTTACCCTGTGGTCGGATCTGTCGGGCGACAGCCTCACGTTCCGTCAGGTCCTCCGCTTTCCGCAGGCACCGTCGAGCATCGAGCTGGGCGCGCCCGAGAATATCAACGGCAAAATGGTGGTGCCCGTTGCATACGAGACTGCAAGCGGTTGTGGCTGCGCATCGTACGCTGTGATCGGCCAGTCCATCGCGGGTTGGGGCGTTATGTCGCCAGATGCCACAGTGCCCCACGCGGTGCCGTGGCCGCAGCACACGGGCTTTTTGGCTACCGTCAACGAGCAGCTGCAGCATATTACTTGGACACGAGGCGCGACGGCATTTGCATCGGAGCCCGTGGGCGCCGCGGGCTGTGGCCCGGCGTCGTTCAGCGCGAGCAACAACGGTCGGTGCTTGATGTACGTAGAGAACACCGACGGCCAGGTGGGACAGACCTACGACGAAGAAGGCAACCCGGTAGCGGTGATGGGCAAGCGCTTCCGCATCTTCGCCAGTACCTTGGAACGCGATCTGTTCACAGAACCGTTCGTGATGTGTGAGCTCGACCACCCCGTCGATCAGATAACGACGTTTTTGACCTCGGGCGGCATGCTCTCGGCGCTCGCCACGCACATTGTGAGTGCCGAGCAGAGCAAAGCAGAACTGCACGGCATCGAAGTGCCCCTGGTAGCGTGCGCCACTCCGACGGGTGCGGTCGCTACCTCGGGCGCGGTGGTGCCCGGAGCAGCAGGCGAATCCTTCATGGTCACGGTGCGAAACGACGGCAACACCTTGCTGACCGCCGGTACGATCGATCTGTACCGAGAGGGCTCTAACCAGCCGTTCTCCAGCGCATCCATCGGGTTCGGAGCGAACGCACGCATGGCATCGATCTACGATCCAGAGCTTGCCGAGGACGCTTCGGCCAACGACATGGCACACGTGAAGTACGCAGTCGAGACGCTGGGCGCACGTTTTGCGACGCACCCGCTGGTCGCTGACAATGGCAACGCCGTGCTGGCACCGGGTTGCACGGCACAGTTCCGCATGAGCTTTGCCATCCCGGAGAGCTGGGGCGACGAGGTGGGCAAACGCGTCACGCTGTATGCGAAGGCGCGCGACCTGGTGGCACTCGATCCCGTAACGCTCGAGGAGATCCGACCCGGCGCAAACTCGGCGCTGGGTGCCATGCTGCACGAGCTCCACGCGCCCGATGCAGCATGCGAACGCTCGGAAGTGCAGGTCGGCGTATGCGACAACGCGGATACGACGGGGCTTCATGACGCCCCGATGACGGTCGACGGCGAGGGCGGTGCTGGCGAGGGCGGCAGCTCCGGCGGAAGCAGCTCCGGTGGCGGCAGTGGCTCTGGCAGCGGCAAGGATCACGGCAATAACAAGCGCTCCGGAAAAGCGGGCACGCTCGCCGGCACGGGCGACAGCAACATCCCCCTAACCGCAGCCGCAGCAGCACTCGCCGCAGCTGGCGCCGGCCTCGTCGCCTACAGCGCCCGCCGCACGGCGCTCGAAAACGACACCGCCGATGAGGTCAATTCGGATAAGCCTCGCTAACTCCTAGTTGCTTTTGCGAGAGACGCCGACTCGGCTCATCGAACATCAAAATGGGCTGATTCTGGATACCCAGAGCCAGCCCGTTTGCGTACTAGATGTCGCCGGCGTCGTCGAGCTCTGCCTCAATCTTGGCACGACGCTTTTTCGCAGAGAAGAATGTTGCGCACAGGAGGGCAAACGTGGCCACGAAAATCGTCGCTCCGTAGCACACGCCCACTGCCAAGTTCGCCGCCCAAAAGACACTTTCGAGCGGAACGATCTGCGCCTCGGCGATGCAGCGCATCGCGGCGACAACAAGCGCGCTCACAGCTCCACTGAGACCACTGATAAGCAGGAAATACCCGGCAGGAAGATGCTCAGTCTGTCCAAAACGGTTGGTATCGACATAGCCCTTCCGCGTTTGCAGCACCACGCAGATTAGCATCACGATAACGAGCCACGCATACATGGCAGCCTCGAACGGTGTCGCAAAGAGGTGCGGCATTTCGCTGGCATCGCTGTGAACCCACGCGACCTGTCGAGCTATAAATTGATAGAAGAGAATTGCCAGCATGCCAAATGAAAGCAGCGCGAAGCCAATCTTGTAAATCTTTGCGTTTTCCGCCTCCAAGCGCTCATCCCTAGGGCCGGCATATTCACGCCACTTTTGCACGATTTTCAGATCTTCAAATTTCATAGCGACTCCTAAAGAGCGTTAGGGTCGACGTCGGTCTCGTCTTCCCAAAACAAGTCGTTCAACGTAACGCGCAGCGCTTTACAGATTGCCACGCACAAATTGAGCGTGGGGTTGTAGCCGCCAGCCTCGATCAGGCCGATGGTTTGACGCGTAACGCCCACGGCCTCGGCTAAGTCGGCTTGCGAAAGGCCAGCCACCGCACGCGCCGCCTTCATGCGTAGGTTCTTTTTGCCCGGCATGGAGTTCCTTTCGTAGTAATGGACAGATATCCGTTGCAACATGACAGAAATATATTGCATCCATCAACCAATGTCAACTATATCTGTCATTGTGAAAAGCATGTCTGTCATGAGCGCGCAGGCACGGGTTTCTTTCGATTCACTATTTCATTCATCTTGATTTCGTTGTCACATTACCATATCTACCTCGTCATTTGCAGTCTTGTACCACCTCTCTCGTTGCGGTATTAAGCATTACCCACCGTAACCGAAAGGATGGTTTTAATGGATACAAGCCCCTTGAACCCCATATGCTCATCCGCTGCAGAATCGCTACGTACGACAATCAATAGCCACTTGGCCTCCGCAGGAATAACGATTACCGCGAGCGAGGCAGCCGATCTTGCAATGCATCGAGACCTCTGCCTTCTGGACAACGAACGAATCGAGTTTGGAACGCCCGCCGTTGTGGCGATTGCCAAGGAACTTGCCCCTTCCTCTTGCTTGAAAATCTGCGATGCGGCGGATGCCTTAACGCGTCTTCAGGAAGTGTTCTACCGGACAAGGGACGAGCTTTCCGTCGAGGTGCCCGACACAGAGATCGTCGAGGCAATCTGCCATTGTTTCGATGAGACGGGCAGCGCCTTTGACGTTGCAGCGCTGCCCTCCGAAGAACTCATGGCCTTCTCAAAAACCTATCAGCAGGCCCAAGAGAGCACCGAGGAAGCCTGCTATTGCCTCACGGACGACACCGGCCACACGTACACGTTCGACCCAACGGAATGGGACTACGACGAAACGGCACCCGGCTGGAACGGAGAGAAGTGGGACGATGACATTGATGAATAGCAACATCCAGGAAGCCGGACGTCGAAAGCTCATGCGGGCACAGCACAATTTCGCCCAGCTCATAGCACGCGTTGCCAGCCTGTACTGCATGAATGGATCCTCATCGCTCAGTCAGCAGGAAATGGCCGAGCTCACCCTATCGATCGCTTATACGCTCGGCCTCGCCGATGCCACGCCCGAAGAAGCTATCCAGGCGCTCTGCGTTGAAGACCCCGTTGCGCTCTGGCACAGCCACCTAGCCGAACTCGATTGCCGCATCGACAATGCGCTCACCACATGGAAACGCATCGTCCTCGCTATGCCGCCCATCCGCAATGTTGCGCTCCGGGATACCCTGGCCAGCCTCGGCGACCTTAAGTCCCGCTACGATACGCGTTTTGCCGCCCACACGGTCCCCTGCGATATCGATTACCAGCTAAGCGAACCAATCGATACCAACCTTAGGGGCCTGGATTACATCGAGGCGTGGCTCGCCCAACTCGAACGTGAGACGACTTGGATCGCGCAGTTCGATGTCGACAGCTGTATCTCAACGCTCGAACGCGTCTGCCCCGATTATCGCGGACTCCATATCAACCTTTACGACCTGCTGTTTGCGCACGCCAGCGAACTTGAGCACAAAATGTAATGCTCGTCTGGCGCTCGCACAACAAAAAGGGCTGGCCCCGATTACTCGGAGCCAGCCCTGAGTCGCCTGACGTGGGAATCGAAATCCGTTACTTGAGCTTCAGCGCCTCCATCATGGGCACGGCAGCATCCCAGTCGATCTTCCAGCCAATCGACACGCGGACGGTCTCGCCCGTTGCGGGAGCCGTCGCAAACAGCGTATGGCCGTTGTCGGGACCGGTAAAGCGCAGCCACGTTATGCCGTTGTACTCGACCTGGTCGGTTGTCGTCTCCTTGCCTTCGTAGACCTGCTCTAGGCTTGCAATCTCTTCCTCCGGCGAGCGCGGGAAGATGCTGATGTGCAGGCGTCCTCCAGTCTCGTCATGGAAGAAGTCTGCCTTTTCGTGCTCTTCGTTGGACGAATCCAGCGTGTACCCATCGGCGGCCTCGATACTGTACGATGCGCAATCGATGCCCGTTAAATCTGCCTTCTCGCCAGAATCGGCCACGCCGCCGGCCGCCTTGAACTCCTTGGTCTCGCATCCCGTGGTGTCGAAGTGCATAGCCTCATGATTCTTGGCGGGGGCGTAAGCGTCTACGAACTCGACAGTGATGGGCCCGTAGTACGCCGTCTTGGGCGCCCAGAAGTAGACATACTCAACGGTCTCGCCCGGACCGATGTCTTTCCTCTTGGAAAGGTCGATGCCCTCGTGAAGCTCATCGGGAGCCTCGCTTGCAACGTAGTCGAGCACGGCCGCCTTACCGGAAGTAAACAACGGGTCGCCTGCCTCAAGATCGCCCTGGGCAGCATGCACGTTAAAGGAGTTAAACGTCCTGTTCTTTGCATTGTTGTTGGTGATCTTGACGTGCAGGTAAAAGCCGTCCTGCAGCTTAGCGTCGCCGCGATAGAACGTACCGTGGGCTACCGACTCATAGGTTATGCCAGCCACCTCGACCGTCTGCGACTCATAGGCCTTGGCCTTCTTCTCTACGGGAGCACTGCCGCCGCCCGAGCTGCCAGCCGAGCCGCTCGGAGCACTGCCGCCGCAGCCGGCCACCGTACACGCCAGCACGGCCGAAAGCGTCACGGTGGGAATTCCTAACAGCAACTTCTTTGTCATGGGTTTCATCATCCTCACCGCTCCTTTCGGCTTGCAGCTCATCCGTTGCCCAAGGCATTCGTCGTCCCCGCGGCATCGGCTTCCACCATGAGCGTACGACGAAATGCGGCACCGACGAAGTGACTCGTGGCCCAAATAACGCCCCGTTAGACCCCCTTTCAGGCCAAAAGGGCCGTGGTTCGCATACCCTCGGCCCATAAAACGAGACGTCTGTCCCAATTCGAGCACAAAACCAAAGTGTCAGCGATACCCATCAGAGCGTATGATGTCCTCAACGTTTTCGGACGGTGGACATGTTTCGTCGTCAATGGCCAGACCATACGCCCGAACCGAGCTACTAATTGGAGGGGACAAATAATGGAAGAAGCAAAATGTGAACAGACCGTCCTGAGCGAAGAGGAGCGTCTGGTTATCGCCAAGGCTGTCGATTCGCCCAAGTTCAAGGCCTCCCCCGTCTCCCCCGAGCTCATTGATTCCTTTAGCGACGATCTGGCGAGCTTCGTATCGATTCCGTACACCTCAAAATCCAGGCTTTCGAGCCTCTATGGACCAGGACTCGATGTTATGGCACTACTTTGCGCCGACTGGAAAGAAGCATATGCCCAGGGCGCGCTCTACATGCGCGATACCAAAACGGTCAGCTTTGCCACGCACCTGGAGACGGCAAACGGGTCGGCCGTCGAGCTGTCAATTGCCGAAAATGCACAGGACGGTCTCCCATGGTTTCTATCGTATGTCCCCATTGCCGATCGCATGAAGCTGCGCCGAGATTTTGAGACCAAGGCCCTGAGCGTCGACGCCCATACGCAAGCCGTTGCAAGCACGAACGCCGATGCTAACGACCACCCCGCCGCGGCCTCGCTGCCTGCGCTGCTGGCGCGCAATCTTGAACGCATGCAGGAGACCGAGGACTATCTCGACGGGCTCGTTCCGCAGGACCTCGTCGAAGAATTTGCTTCCTTTGGTGAAGAGTTCTCTTCGTTCGCATGGACTTCGCAGCGATGGAACGAGACGATTGTCGAGTACGCAAAGCGCGACATCGACGCCACGGCCCTTTTGGACCGCGACTGGAAATTCGCCTTCTCCAACCGGATTATCCGCTTCTACGAGGGTAAGGTCATCTTCCCGATCAGCGTCCTTCGAAACGATGGGGAAACTCCGGTCGAGGTATCGATAACGCGCGATCGTAAAATGGATCGCCCGGGTGCGCTGCCTTGGCGCGTCTGCTATGTCGATAACTTCGCTTTCCAAAAGGTGCGTGCCGGTCGCGCGCTCACCGACTGGGCATATCTGGGCAACATCGACAGCATGATCGAAAGCCTGGCTGATTACGCGCTGGACGAAAAATGGGGCTTTGAGCAGGACGAGGACTCCAAGGACTATTCGATTCTGCGCAGCTACCTCATGTATACCTTCTATCGCCTTCAGTCCGAAAACAAGGTGCTCGAAGACAGCGACAAGGGAATCGCGGCATTTAACACCGGACTGGTCGATCCCACCTACGAGGCCATTTATGCCTGCTTCTCGCCGTCGAGTAGCGGATGTCCCTGGCGCTTCGAGGCCTTCTGCAAGGCAGGGTCAAAGCAGTGGGGCAAGAAACTCGTCGCGTCGTTTGACCCGCTTCCGCAGCGTGCGTCCTACTTCGAAAAGAAGGAGGACCTGCTCTTTGACGGCAACAGGACACTCCAACGCGACGTTGACCATATTCTGCTCGACAACATCGACCGCCTGCCCGAGGCGTTTCTTGCCGAGGAGCTGCGCGGAAGCAGCGATGCGCTCGAGGCGCTGTCGAGGGCGGCTAACGCAGATGACGACGCATCGAAGAAGGCCGCCTACGACGAGCTGCGCGAGGCAGTAGAGGACAACGCCAAGGTGAAGCGCCGCCTGATCAACAGGCTCGACGATGCCATTGAGCTCGCCCAGAAGCGTGTCGAGTGGAACTTTAAGACCGCCGTTCCGGCGTTCTACCCCACCAAGAACACCATGAGTCTGCTGCTGCCGCTCGACCTGACCGAAAACGACCGACCCGATGTTGCCCTGGTGGTCGAACTCATGGAGTCCGGCGCCTACATAGGCCAGACGATCCTGACCATGAAGATGGCCTACAACAACGCACGCCTGATCAGCCGTCCGGACAGCGATTGGCTCAACACTTCGCTGCAAGTTCCGAGCTGCTAGGCCATCCGCTTCTCTTGCCCCGCGTTCTGCTAAAGAGCGCGGGGCTTTGTCATATACCGTTTACTCGGACAGTACCGAGTCGGTTTTGTCCGAGTAAACGTGTTTCTTAGCGCAGCAATTCGCTGGACTCATTTCAAGCTCGATCATTCGAATTTGTTTAGTAGATCTGTGTCTCTATTAAATAAAACTCATCTGTATCCAAATTCGTTTAACAATGCCGAGCTGCAACTAAATACTTTAGCTCCAGCTCCGAACGATTGTTCGATGGATTTCGTGTTGGTTGGAATCGCCCAGGGGCTGGGCTATGCTACCTTGACTATCTATATGACTAAAACGCAGCAAAGGAGCATCGAGAGAGCGAGTATGGCAAAAAACACCGCAAACTATGGTAACGACAGTATCCGCCAGCTCAAGGACGAAGAGCGCGTACGCCTGCGCCCCGCCGTCATCTTTGGCTCGGACGGGCTCGACGGCTGCGCACATGCCGCCTTCGAGATCCTGTCCAACGCCGTTGACGAGGCGCGCCAGGGCTACGGCAAGCTCATCACCCTTACCGCCTTTCGCGATGGCTCCATTCAGGTAGAGGATAACGGCCGTGGCTGCCCACTCGACTGGAACCCCTCCGAGAAGCGCTTTAACTGGGAGCTCGTCTTTTGCGAGCTCTACGCCGGCGGCAAATACAACAACAATCAAGGTGGCGACTACGACTTCTCGCTCGGCACCAACGGCTTGGGCTCGTGTGCAACCCAGTACGCCTCCGAATACATGGACGTTACCGTCTGGCGCGACGGCAACAAGTATTCCCTGCACTTTAAGAAGGGCAAGGTCGTCGGCGCCAAGAAGAAGGCGCTCGAGATTGAGCCCAGCGACGAGAACCGCACCGGCACCACCATCAAGTGGCGCCCCGACCTTGAGGTCTTTACCTCCATCAGCATTCCCCACGATTGGTATCGCGAGACCATGCGCCGCCAGGCTGTGGTCAACGCCAACGTGACCTTCCGCCTACGTATTGAGGGCGACGATGGCGAGTTTACCGAAGAGGGCTTCTGCTACCCCAAGGGCATCGAAGACTACGTGCTCGAGAAGGTGGGTACCGACTACCTCACCGAACCTTTCTTTATCGAGGCCGACCGTCGCGGTCGCGACCGCGAGGATCTGCCCGACTACAACGTAAAGATCACCGCGTGCATGTGCTTCTCTCGCACCTTCATGATGCAGGAGTACTATCACAACTCATCGTGGCTCGAGAACGGCGGCTCGCCCGAGAAGGCGGCTCGCAGTGCTCTGACCAGCGCCATCGATGCTTACATTAAGCAACAGGGCAAGTACAACAAAAACGAGAGCGGCATTAAGTGGCAAGACGTCCAGGACTGCCTGGTGCTGGTGACCAACTGCTTCTCCACCCAGACGTCCTACGAAAACCAAACCAAGAAGGCCATCAACAACCGCTTTATCCAGCAGGCCATGACGGCATTCTTTAAGGAGCGCCTCTCGACCTATCTGATCGAGAACAAAGACGCCGCCAACAAGATCATGGAGCAGGTGCTCATCAACAAGCGCTCGCGCGAGAACGCCGAAAAGACCCGCCAGAGTATCAAGACCAACCTGCAGCAGAAGACCGACATGGCCAACCGCGTGCAGAAGTTCATCGACTGCCGCTCCAAGGATAAGGACCGCCGAGAGATCTACATCGTAGAGGGCGACTCGGCAGCAGGCGCCATTCGCACCTCGCGCGACGCCGAGTTCCAGGGCGTTATGCCCGTCCGCGGCAAGATCCTCAACTGCCTGAAGGAGGACTACCCGCGCATCTTTAAGTCCGACATCATCATGGACCTTATGCGCGTGCTGGGCTGCGGCGTGGAGATCAAAGACAAGCGCATCAAGAACCTCGGCGCCTTTGACCTTGACAACCTCAACTGGAACAAGGTCATCATCTGTACGGACGCCGACGTCGACGGTTACCACATCCGCACACTCGTGCTCACCATGCTCTATCGCCTGGTGCCCACGCTTATCGACGAGGGCTACGTATATATCGCCGAGTCGCCGCTCTACGAGATCAACTGCAAAGAGAAGACCTACTTTGCCTACACCGAGCTCGAGAAGAACGGCATCCTTAAGGAGATCGGCGACCAGAAGTGCTCGATCAACCGCTCCAAGGGTCTTGGTGAGAACGATCCGGACATGATGTGGCTCACCACCATGAACCCCGAGACGCGTCGCCTGATCAAGGTGGAGCCCGAGGACGTCACCAAGATGGAGACCATGTTCAACCTGTTGCTGGGCAACGACGAGGCGGGCCGCAAGCGCCATATCTCGGAGCACGGCAAGGAATACCTGGACCAGCTGGACCTGCAGTAGCAGCACATCGATAACGACGGCCCATAAGAAGTTCAAGAGGATATCGTGGCAAAGAAGAAGACGAAGAACCAGCCAAAGAAAAAGCAGGTCAATGCCGAGAACGTCATCGGCCTGCACTCCGAGGTCACCGACCAGCCGATCACGCAGACGCTCGAGGTCAACTACATGCCCTACGCCATGAGCGTCAACGTCTCGCGTGCGTTCCCCGAAATCGACGGCTTTAAACCCTCGCACCGCAAGCTGCTCTACACCATGTACAAGATGGGCCTGCTCAAGGGCGAGCGCCAGAAGAGCGCCAACATCGTTGGCCAAACCATGAAGCTCAACCCGCACGGCGATGCCGCAATCTACGAGACGATGGTGCGTCTGGCCACCGGTAACGAGGCGCTGCTCGCACCGTTCGTTGAGTCGAAGGGCAACTTTGGCAAGTATTACTCGGGCGACCTGAGCTACGCCGCCTCGCGTTATACCGAGGCCAAGCTCTCCCCCATCAGTGCCGAGATCTTCAAGGACATCGACAAGGACCCGGTCGACTTCGTCGACAGCTACGACGGCGCCATGAAGGAGCCCCGCCTGCTGCCCACCACGTTCCCCAACATCCTCGTCTCGGCCAACAAGGGCATCGGCGTCGCCATGGCGTCCGACATCTGCGGCTTCAACCTCAACGAGGTCTGCACCGCCACGATGCGCTACCTTAAGGACCCCGACTGCGACCTGCTCGAGTACATGCCCATGCCCGACTTCTCGACCGGCGGCGAGATCATCTACCGCCGCGAGGAGATGGAGAAGATTGTCGAGACCGGCCTTGGCAGCTTCCAGATTCGCTCCCGCTGGCGCTGGATCCCCGAAGAGCGCATTATCGAGGTCTACGAGATCCCCTACACCACCAAGACCGATGTCATCATCGAGCGCATCGTCAAGCTCTCCAAGGAGGGCAAGGTCAAGGAGATTGCCGACATCCGCGACGAGACTGACCTCTCGGGCCTGCGCATCGCCATCGACCTTAAGCGCGGCGTCGATCCCGACAAGCTCATGGCCAAGCTCTATCGCTCGACCACGCTGCAGGACTCGTTCTCGTGCAACTTCAACGTGTTGGTCGACGGCTATCCCCGCGTTATGGGCGTGCGCCAAATCCTGCACGAGTGGGTTGCATGGCGCATTCAGTCCACGCGTCGCCGCATCAACTTTGACCTGGGCAAAAAGTCTGAGCGCCTGCATCTGCTGCACGGCCTCGAGGCAATCCTGCTCGACATCGACAAGGCCATCGCCATCATCCGCGGCACCAAGCTCGAGGCAGAAGTCGTGCCCAACCTTATGAAGGGTTTCGACATCGACGAGACCCAGGCAGAGTTTGTTGCCGAGCTCAAGCTCCGCAACATCAACGAGGAGTACATTCTCAACCGCACCAAGGACATCGCCAAGCTCGAAGGCGAGATCGCCGAGCTTGAGAAGATTCTCTCGAGCGAGGAGAACATCAAGAAGGTCATCAGCGACGAGCTGGCCGCGGTCAACAAGAAGTACGTGATGCCGCGCCGCACGGGCAGGATCGAGCCGCATGAGGTCGTCGAGGTGAGCCTGGAGCCCGAGGTCGAGGAGTACCCGGTGACCATCATGCTCTCGCGCGATGGCTACCTCAAAAAGATGACGGACCGCGTGCTCAAGAAGGCTGCTACGCTCAAATACAAGGACGGCGACAAGCCCTTTATCGAGTTCCCGTCTTCCAACACGCACGAGCTGCTGGTCTTTACCAACAAGAGCCAGGTGTACAAGTGCAAGGTCGCGCAGTTTGAGGACACCAAGTCGGCCCAGCTGGGCTCGTACCTGCCGACCGACCTTGAGATGGAACCCGACGAGAGCGTCATCTGGGTCATCGACCCCGAGGACTACAAGGCCGACGTGCTGTTTGTCTTCGAGAACGGCCGCGTGGTACGCGTGGCACTCTCCGGATACGTCACCAAGACCAACCGCAAGCGCCTCAAGAACGCCATCTACGGTGGCAGCAAACTGCTGTATGCCCAGGTGCTCAAGGAAGATCGCGACATTGCGCTTGTTTCGAGCGACTACCACCTGATGAACTTCAACACGTCGCTGCTCAAGACCAAGACGACCACCAACACTCAGGGCGTCCAGGCTTTCACCGCCAAGAAGGGCCGCTCGGTCACCACCGTCGGCACGACCGAGGATATCCTTGGCGCCGGCGTCTCGGCCGAGAAGTTCACCGCGCAGAGCCTGCCCTCCGCCGGTGCCCTCATGAAGGAAAACGACATGCCGAGTCTTTTTGACTAACGTGATCGGCTGAAACCGCGATAGTCGAACCGCTGCAAGTCTTTAAACAATGGCCCCGGAACGCGATAAAACCGCGCTCCGGGGCCCTTTGTCTTTTATGCTCGACAAATTATTTAGTAATCCGTCTTTTTTAGTCGACTGATGCATACAGATTAAATGCTCCACACGGGAACTGCTTGGACATCCTTGGTAATGAGATATGGATCTGGAGTTTGGCAGACAACGTGCCCAAACCCGATCTCATAGCCAGACAGACTTTCAATACAGGAAAAGTTCTTCACCGCGTCTCTACCCACCGTAGCAGACATCTTCACCTCGACGGGATGTAAGATATGACCCTCTTGGATGAGCAAATCGATTTCGCGCTTCTTTTGATCCCGGTAGAACCATACGTCACGAAGGCTCTTCCCCGCGTTCATAAAGCTCTTCAAAATTTCCGAGACTACGAACGTCTCAAATATATGCCCCGCCGCGGCCCCGTTGCGCAATTGCTCCGGCGTTATCCATCTCGTTAGATGACAAACAAGGCCTGTATCCATAAAGAATATCTTAGGAGTCTTGGTCAGGCGCTTATCGACGTTGGGCCAGAAGGGCTCGACAATTCGAACGATGTTCGACGCCTGCAAAACCGAGAGCCAAGCCTTCACCGTCTTACGGTCGACGTCAACGGTGTTTCCAATATCGGTGGCATTTAACAGTTGCCCCGTTCTCGCTGCGCACGCGACCATAAAGCTGTAGAACTTCGCCTCATCCTTCACGTTTATAAGATCGCGAACATCGCGTTCGAGATATGCGGCAACGTAGTCGGAATAGTAGGAATCCCAATCGATATTTGGGTCTTGCAGTTCCGGCATCGAACCCCTATGAATAATGTCCCAAATATTTCCCGAAGACAGCTTTGCGACCAAGGAAATCCTTTTGGGGATATACGGACGAGGACTCTGGGGACCGCCAACGAGCTCTCGCAAGCTTAGAGAGGGCATCTCCAAGATTCTAATCCTCCCCGCCAAAGATTCGCTCACCCCTTTCATGAGGTGATATGTCTGAGATCCCGTGAGGACGATTCGGCCCTTCTCCTCTGATTGATCGACAACCCACTTCACTGGAGAAAAAAGCTCAGGCACGCGCTGAATCTCATCGATGATGATCGGCAGATCATGAGACTCGAAAAACAGAGCAGCATCCTCTTTTGCAAGAAGATAATCCCGCGGGTTCTCCATCGAAACATAGTCGAATCGGTCGCCGAGATGCTGCTTGAGAACCGTCGTCTTCCCAACTTGGCGCGCTCCGGTCACCAGGACAACTTTTCCCTGCCTCAGCATCAAATCTATCGTCTGTTCAATTTCGCGCTCAATGTACACAGAATCGCCTCCCATATGGAGCCCATTATCTCGCACAAACGCAAGCCGGTCAAAATCGGGAATACGACTCCCGATTTTCACT
>CAKUEZ010000053.1 GCA_934646965.1 uncultured Collinsella sp.
ATGCGCGACAACGACCGCGAGGCCTACGAGAAGTTCTTTGAGAACTTTGGCCGCGGCCTTAAGTACGGCATCTACTCCAGCTATGGCATGAAGGCCGACGAGCTTGCCGACCTGCTGCTGTTCTGGTCTGCCAAGGAGCAGAAGATGATTACCCTGGCCGAGTATGCCAAGGGCATGCCCGAGGACCAGAAGGCCATCTACTACGCCGCCGGCGACTCGCGCGAGCGTCTGGCCAAGATGCCCGTCGTGAAGGGCGTGCTCGATCGCGGCTACGATGTGCTGCTGTTGACGCAGGACGTGGATGAGTTCACCTTCCAGGCCATGCGTGAGTACGTGGCGGCGGATATGCCCAAGATCTACGAGGACGACGCCGCTCGCGAAGCTGCCGAGAAGGCCGTTGCCGACGGTGCTGAGCCCGAGGTCGAGGACCGTCATCTGGAGCTCAAGAACGTCGCGACCGGCGATCTTGACCTGGCGACCGATGACGAGAAGAAGGAGGCCGAGGACGCCACCAAGGAGAACGAGGACCTCTTTAGCGCCATGAAGGAAGCGCTCGGCGACAAGGTCGAGAAGGTTGCCGTCTCCGCGCGCCTGACTGACGCCCCCGCATGCATCACGACTGAGGGCCCGCTGTCGCTCGAAATGGAGAAGGTGCTCCAGAAGGGTCCCGAGGGCGCGCCCGACGGCATGCCCAAGAGCCAGCGCGTGCTCGAGCTCAACGCCAAGCACCCCGTCTTTGCCAAGCTCGTCGCTGCCCAGAAGGCCGGCGATACCGACAAGATTAAGCAGTACTCTGGCCTGCTCTACGATCAGGCCCTGCTCGTCGAGGGTATTCTCCCCGAGGACCCCGTAGCCTTCGCCGCAGCCATTTGCGACCTTATGTAGTTACGCGGTTTTACCAAACCGCGTAACGGCTCGACGCTGCAAGCCCGCCAGAGCGGCAATCTGCCTTTCAACTTCGGCGGCATGACCAGAAGGTCAATGCCGCCTCGTTTCAAGGCACCTTGCTCGCTCTGGCGGGCTTTCGCTGTCTGCGCGAAAACATCGGCGTTACCGTGGTCCAAACTAGGAGTAGTCATTGGGGACGTTCTTGTTTGACTAGTCGTTTAAGAACGTCCCCAATGACTAGTTGGGTTGCTAATTTGTGCGGGTTGTGGTTTTGTGAGCTGCAGGAATTTGAGATACTGTACATCTGTACGTTAACTAATCTTCGTAGTATATTGCTACCCGCAAAACTCAGCACCATTGTGCCGCGAGACGTTAAAGGGCCTCCGTACAATGGTTGTTAATAGCATGATTCGTTGAACGACAGGATGGATGGTCCAAGCGTGAGTCTCGGCAGCAAACTATCCGATGCAAAGGTATCCTTTGCGATCTTTAAACGCGACATCAAGCGATTGCTCGTGAACCCCGTTGCCCTGGTGGTTACTCTGGGCGTGTGCGTCATTCCCTCGTTGTATGCCTGGTACAACATCGTTGCCAACTGGGATCCGTACGGAAACACCCAGGGCATCAAGATTGCTATCGCCAACAATGACCAGGGAACTCAAAACGACCTGGTGGGCGAGCTCAACGCGGGCGATAAGGTGGTCGACCAGCTCAAAGAGAATGATCAGCTCGGCTGGACCTTCGTCGACTCGGCCGCCGATGCCAAGGAAGGCGTCGAGAGCGGTGAATACTATGCCGCCATCGTGATCCCCAAGAACTTCTCCGACAATCTCGTCTCGATGCTCGACGGCAATTACCATCAGCCCAAGCTCACCTATTACGTCAACGAGAAGAAGAGCGCTATTGCTCCCAAGGTCACCGATACCGGCGCCAACACCATCGAGGAGCAGATCAACTCGGAGTTTGTCTCCACGGTGGGTGAGACCGTCGCCGGCATTGCCAAAGATGCCGGAGTCGACCTTAAAGACAAAACGACCCAGACCCAGGATTCGCTGACGGGTTCGGTGTCAGAGGCTTCCGACACGTTGGGCGAGGTGCGCGACTCTATCACCGATATGAACGCCGCCATCGACAAGACAAGCAGCTCGATCGCTTCGGCCGATGCCGCGCTGGCGGGTCTGCAGGGTCAGACGCCCTCGCTGACGCAGGCGATCGCCCAAGGCAATGACCTGCTGGGCGAGGCTCGCACCACGGCTGGCAAGTCCATCACCTCGCTCTCCAAGGCACTTTCGGAGGGCAGCATCGCGCTGAGTAAGACATCGGCTTCTGCGAACGCCGCGATTGGCAGGCTCACCGGTACGGTTACATCCACGACCACTCGTATCGACAACTCGCTCGAATCCCTTCAGGCGACGATTGACCACAACAGCGTTGTCATCGAACACCTGCAGATTCTCGCTAACGATACGTCGACGGGATCGGAGGGCGCCGACGCGCTCATCGCATCGACCATCAATTCGCTTCGCGAGCAAAACCAGAAGCTGCAGAGCATCAAGGATGGCCTTTCTGCGCAGTCGAGCGCCATGGCAAAGGACGCTACGGCAATCTCGAACGCGAGCAGTGCACTCAACACGGCAATTAAGACCGGTACGGCTAACCTCGGTCAGGCCCAGACGGATCTGGGGCAGAACGCGCTTCCGAAAGCCTCGAGCGCGCTGGACTCCTTTGCCGCCGTTTCGGGCGACCTGACCGGAATCGTATCGGGTCTTACACCCACGATTGCGAGCGCGCGTGGCACGTTAGCTCAGCTCGACGCTACGCTCAAGCAGGCAAAGACCACACTGTCCCAAACCGACGCCTCCCTGGCTAAGGTTCAGGACAAGCTCGCAACCGCCGCCAACGACATCGCGGCGCTGCAGACCTCCGAGTCTATGGGCGAGCTGGCTGATCTGATGGACGTCGACGTGGACGACGTGGCGGACTTTATGGCGTCCCCCGTTGAGCTGACGTCCAAGTCGATCTATCCGGTCAAGAGCTTTGGCTCGGGTATCGCTCCCTTCTACACCAATCTGGCGCTTTGGGTGGGCGGCTACGTGCTGATCGCCATCTACAAGCTCGAGGTCGATCGCGAGGGCGTTGGCAGCTTTACGGCACGCCAGGGCTACTTTGGTCGCTGGCTGCTGCTGGTGATCCTGGGCGCGTTCCAGGCCATTATCGTTACGGTGGGCGACCTGGTCATTGGCGTGCAATGCGTCAATCCGCTGCTCTTTGTGCTGGGCGGCATCGCCATCTCGTTTACGTACGTCAACATCATCTACGCGCTGTCCACTACGTTTAAGCACATCGGCAAGGCAATCGGCGTCATCCTGGTCATCGTGCAGATTCCGGGCTCGTCGGGTATGTACCCCATCGAGATGATGCCCGGCTTCTTCCAATGGCTGCATCCGTTGCTGCCCTTTACCTATGGCATCAACCTGCTGCGCGAGACGGTCGGCGGCATGTATGCGTTCAACTATCTGTTTAACCTGTGCATCCTGGGCGCGTTCCTTATCATCGCGCTCTTTATCGGTCTGCAGCTGCGCCCGCTGCTGCTCAACCTCAACCTGCTCTTTGACAAGCAGCTTTCCACGACGGGCCTCATGATCTGCGAGTCCAACGACCTGCCGCGTCAGCGCTATTCGCTGCGCACGGCCATGCGCGTCATGCTCGATTCCGATTCGTACCGCCGCGAGCTGCTCGATCATGCGGTGGCCTTTGAACGTCGCTACCCCTACTACATCAAGGGCGGTTTCGCCGCCGTGGTAGGCGTACAGGTCCTGCTTTTTGTACTGTCGACGGTGCTCGATATCGACAATAACGGCAAGATCATCCTGCTTGTCATCTGGATCATTTCGGTTATCGCCATCTGCGGCTGGCTCATCAACATCGAGTACATCCGCGCGAGCCTCAATACCCAGATGCGTATCTCGGCACTCTCGGACGAGGACCTGCGTCGCGAGATGCGCGAGCATACTGCTGCCATTCCTGCCGCCCGTCGCATGTTTGGCCTCAACGCTAGTGAGCAGGGTCCTAAACCCAAGGCTCAGGCCGTCAATCAGCTTACTCATGACGACGCATGCCACGTGCCCGAGAGCGGAGACGACACGTTTGTGATGAATGAGGATAGCGCCCCGCTCGGCAAGCACTCCAAAGGAGGTGAGGCATAAATGAAGAACATCCTGCACCTGTTTAAGCGCGACGTCCAAAACGTGTCTCGCTCTGTGATCGGCATGATCGTCGTGATGGGCTTGATCATTGTGCCGTGCCTCTATGCATGGTTTAACATCGCCGGAAGCTGGGACCCCTACGGCAATACCGGCAATCTTAAGATTGCGGTGGTCAACACCGACGAGGGCTACGAGAGCGACTTGATTCCCGTCGAGGTCAACGTGGGAGAAAACGTAACCGCTACTCTGCGCGGCAACGAGAACTTTGACTGGGTTGTCCTCAATGACCGCGATAAGGCGATCGAGGGCGTCAAGTCGGGCGCGTACTACGCTGCTGTCGTCATTCCCAAAACGTTCAGCGCCGACATGATGACGCTTTTCTCGACCGACGTGAAGCACGCCGATATCGAGTTTTACGAGAACCAAAAGGCTAACGCCATCGCCCAGATCGTGACCGAGAAGGGTTCGAGCGCGGTCCAGAGCCAGGTCAACGAGACGTTTACCGAGACTATCACGACCATCGGCCTTAAGACCGTATCCAGCCTGCTCGATTACATGAGCACCGATCAGGTGAGCAACTTTATCGCCAATCTGTCCTCGACGCTGGGCGATTCGGTCGAGGACCTGCAAGACGTTCAGGCCAGCGCGACGTCACTTGCGGGCATTTTGAGCTCCACGTCCGATTCGCTGACGTCGGCGGGCGGCATGCTCAAGCAGTCCGGAACGACCGAGGAGTCGGTGAAGCAACTCATGCAGCATGCCGAGAGCGGTATTGCCGATTCCGAGCAAGCGCTCAAGTCCGCCAGCGATGCAATCGATGTCGCTATTGATGGGAGCGCAGGCTCGTTCGATAACGTTTCTACCGAGCTCGCGAAGGCGTTCGACGCTGCGAACCGGCATGTCAATCTTACGGTGTCTCAGCTCAACGAAGGCGCAGCGTCACTCGATACGCGTGCCGACGAGATCGATGCTTCGGCAGGCAAGCTTCGCGACCTTGCCGATCGGGTGAGCGACGATAAGCTCAAGGACGGTCTTAAGGCCGCCGCGACGGAGCTCGACCGAACTGCGGCAGACTATCGCAATAATGCCGAGGAGCTGAAGAACATCGCGAAGTCCCTCTCGGACAGCATGGCCGAGGTCAACAGCTCACGCGCCGAAGTCGACCAGGCCATCGCCGATGCCAAGGCGGGCATCTCGGGAGCCAAGTCCGACTACGATTCCACGTTCTCGGTCAAGGCCAAAGAACTCAAGAAGACTATTTCGGGCGTTTTGGATTCGCTGAACAGTATCTCGGGCGATCTGGATAGCGCCGTGAGCGGTCTGACCGATGCCTCCGGCTCGCTCGCAAAGGGCCTGTCCAAGGCTGCGACGCTGGTTAACAAGGCTTCCGATCAGCTGGGCGAGGCGTCCGACAAGATCAGCGCTTTCAAGGACGAGCTCGACGGCGCTCTGATGTCGGACGACCTCGCCACGATCAAGACGATGATCGGCAACGACCCCGAGGGCCTTGCCGCGTCGCTTTCCGGCCCCGTCGCGCTCGACCGCAAGCCGGTCTACCCAATCCGCAACTACGGCTCCGCCATGGCGCCGTTCTACACGATTCTGTCGCTGTGGGTTGGCTCGATCGTGCTGGCGGCCATGATGAAGGTCTCGGTTAACGATGAGCTCATCAACGAGCTCATCCCCGTGCGCCTGCACGAGATCTATCTGGGGCGCTACCTGTTCTTTGGTGGTCTAGCGCTGTTGCAGGCAACGTTGGTGTGCGCGGGCGACATTCTGTTCTTTGGCATCCAGTGCGACAACCCGCTGCAGTTTTTGCTTGCCGGTTGGGTCGCGAGTCTCGTGTTCTCCAATATCGTCTACACGCTTACGGTTTCGTTTGGCGATATCGGCAAGGCTCTCGCCGTCGTACTGCTGGTCATGCAAGTCGGCGGTTCGGGCGGTACGTTCCCCATCGAGATGACCGGTCCCGTGTTCCAGGCGATCTATCCGTTCCTGCCGTTCACTCACGGCATCAACGCGATGCATGCCGCCATGGCCGGTGCATACCATATGGAGTACTGGGTTGAGCTGGGTATTCTGGCGAGTTATCTGATTCCGTCGCTCGCCCTGGGCGTGGTCTTCCGTCGCCCGGTCATCAAAGCCAACGACTGGATCATCGAAAAGCTGGAGAGTACTAAATTAATCTAGCGCAACAATGTGGCGTTGACGGAACATCGAGGCCTTCCGGCTCGACGCTTTAGTTGAGTGAATTGCATGAGCTGCTTGGTAGTTGCTACAGTAACGGGGCGTGCCGGGGGTCCGGCGCGTCCCGTTTTTATTTGACCATGAGGCGGCATGCGGTCACGCGCGTGCGGACACCACGCCCAGATTGAGCGCGAGGATGCCCTATGGCCCAGCATGCCACCGACAATATCGAAATGATGCCCGATAGCCCTGTTGCCCGCGAGGACCTGGGTGCGGGCGGCACCTCCCGCGGTGCTGGCGCTCGCTCGCCGCTGTTCTGGAAAGTTTTGCTGCTTTCGGTGGCGGTCGTTTGGGGCTACTCCTTTACGACCATGAAGGATGCGCTCGATACCATTCCGGTGTTCGAACTGCTCTACGTCCGTTTTCTGCCTGCCGCGCTGGTTATGTTCGGCATCTTCCACAAGCGCATCATCGCGCACCTCAACGCGCGTAACCTCATCGTTGGACTTGGGATGGGTACGCTTATGTGGGCCGCTTATGCCCTGCAGACGGTCGGTCTGGCACACACTACGGCAGGCAAGAACGCTTTTTTGACGGGCACCTACTGCATTCTCGTGCCCTTTGCGAGCTATTTCCTGAGCGGTGAAAAGCTCACGCGCTATAACCTGGGTGCCGCGCTGCTGTGCCTGGCGGGCATTGGCCTCGTGGCGCTCGATAGCGTCGAGTTCAACATCGGCGATGCCATCACGCTGGGCGGTGCGGTCTTCTTTGCCATCCAGATGGCGGTGACGGCCAAGTACGGCCGCAAGATGGATATCAACGTCATTACGTTTTGGATGTTCGTGGGCAATGGCGTCTTGAGCCTGATCTCGTCGTTGCTCTTTGAGGCCCAAGCGCCCCTGTCCGTATGGACGCCGAGCTTTACCGCCGTCATGGCCTTCCTCTCGGTGGGCTGCACGTGCGTGGCGTTGCTGATCCAAAACGTCGGCTTGGCGCACGTTTCAGCCTCGACGGGTTCGTTGCTCCTTTCGATGGAGTCGCCGTCGGGCGTGCTGTTCTCGGTGCTGCTGATGGGGGAGGCCCTCACCTCGCGTTTGCTCGCCGGCTTCGCGCTCATCTTCCTGTCGATTATCTTGAGCGAGACACATTTCGATTTCTTGCGTCGAAAATCTCGCCCGCAATTGTAAACAACTTGTTGCGCCGCCCTCCCAGGGCGGCATTTTTTATGCCTCGCCCTTAAAGTTGTACCTTGCACTTTACGCTATCAAAGTGCTTGCTGCAAAAACGTTACTGGAGGGCATCTATGGTACCAGCTCTGTCCGATCTTCAACCGCAACCAGCGCCTCGGGTTACCACGGCGGCACAGTCCGCTATCGGTGGTGGTCTGGTCAAAGAAGCTCAGGCATTTGCCGACGAGCTTGCCGCGTGGCGCCACGATCTCCATCGGACGCCTGAGCTCGGTAACAATCTTCCACAGACGTCTGCCTATATCCAGGCGCGTCTGGGCGAGATGGACATTCCCTATACCACGCTTGTCGACGGCTCCTGCGTTGTGGGCCTGATCGGCGCCGGTGCGTGCGCTGCCGCTCAGAGCGACGGTACGTGCACAGACGAGCGGGCGGGCACGGTTATCATGCTCCGCGGCGATATGGATGCCTTGCCTGTTGCCGAGGAGTCGGGCGAGCCTTTTGCCTCCACCAATGGCTGCATGCACGCCTGCGGCCACGACATGCATGCGACGGCCCTGCTCGGCGCGGCCCGCCTGCTTAAAGGCCGCGAGGCTGAGCTTGTAGAGGCCAACGCCACGGTCAAGCTGCTTTTCCAGCCGGGCGAAGAGACCTTTGAGGGCGCTCGCGCCGCTATCGCCGAAGGCCTCCTGCAGAATCCCCGTCCCCAGGCGGCCTTTGCCATGCACGTTAACAGCCAGTCGCCGGTTGGCCTGGTGCTCTATGGCAGCCCGGCACTTTCGGGCGTATACGGTTTTCGTATCACGCTCCAGGGCAAGGGCGGCCACGGTTCCAGCCCCGAAATCTGCATCGACCCCATCACGGCGGGCGTGCATGTGCACCTGGCACTTCAGGAGCTCATCTCCCGCGAGGTGCCGGCTGCCAAGGAAGTCGCACTGACCGTGGGTAAGTTCGCCGGCGGACAGGCGGCAAACGTCATCCCCGACACCTGCGTGCTCGAGGGAACGCTGCGCGGCTTCGATGTCGAGCTCATGGCTCACCTCAAGACCCGCATCGCCGAGGTCGTCAACGGCGTGGCTGCAACGTATCGTACGCCGGCGACCATCGAGACGCTCTCTGACGTTCCGCCGCTCGTGCTCGACGACGATATGACCCAGGCCTCGCTTGGCTATGTGGGCGCGGTGCTGCCCAAGGCCGCCTTCCTGCCGCTGTTCCATGCTATGGCGAGCGAGGACTTTGCGCTTATCTCGAGCGAGATTCCGAGTGCGTACTTTACCGTGGGCGCGGCCGTGACCGACACGGACGAGCACTTTGCCCAGCACCATCCCAAGGCACGTTTTAACGATGCCGAGCTTCCCCTTGGCGCCGCGGCGTATGCAGCGGTTGCCCTGGGATTCGTAGCGGACCACAAGGAGTAACCCATGTCCCAGCAACGTAAGTTCTTCCCCGGCTGGCTCGTGGTGGCCTCCGGCTTTGTGATCATGGCCACGTGCTACACCATCTTCGTCAACTGCATGAGCCTGTTTCAGCCGCTCATCGTCAGCGACTTGGGCATTTCTCTTGCTCAGTACAACATTTCTAATGCCATCTCCACGGTGGTGAGCGTTGTCGGCTCGCTTGTCATCGGCCATGTTGCCGATAGGGTGAGTGGCCGCGTCCTGGGCTCGCTCACCGTCATCGCCACCTCGGCGGTGCTCGTAGGCATGAGCTTTGTGGGCGAGCTTTGGCAGGTCTACGTGCTCTTTGCCGTTTCTGGTTGCTTTGCCGTGGCCTCGACCCGTCTGCTCATTAGCCTGGTGACCGCCAACTGGTTTACCGCCAAGCGCGGCCTTGCCATCTCCATTGCGCTTTCGGGTTCGGGCTTTGGCGGTGCCATTCTCTCGCCGATCGTGAGCTCGCTGATCGTGAGCGTGGGCTGGCGTTCCGCCTTCCTGGTGCTTGCCGCTGTATGCATTGTGGCAGCACTGCCCATTACGGCCTATTCCTTCCGCACCAAGCCCTCCGAGATCGGCCTCAAGCCGCTCGGCGAGAACCCGGGCGATCCGTCCGCTTCCACCACGGGCGATAAAAGCGAGAAGGCAGCTCCCGAGGTCAGCGTGGGCTGGTCGCGCATCAAGAAGAGCCCGGCATTTTGGCTGCTCGTCGTCGCCTTCCTCTTTATGGGCCTGGTCAACGGCGCTATCCTGCCCAACCAGGTCACCAACATGACGAGCGTTACCGTCAACGGCGCCAAGATCGTCACGGGCGGTCACGACCCCATGTGGGCGGGCACCGTGCTTTCGGCCTACATGGTCACGGTCGTCATCGCCAAGATTTCGCTCGGTGCGATCTATGACCGTTTTGGCCTGCGCTTTGGCAACGTGCTCGGCTCCATCGCCTGCATCATCGCGTGTATCGCGTTGTGCTTCCCGACGACGGACCTTGGCCCCATCGTGGCCGCGGTGAGCTTTGGTATCGGGACGTGCATGGGTACCATCACGCCCACCATCGCCGCGTCCAAGCAGTTTGGCATGGCCGACCTTGGTAAGGTCACGGGCACTATCACCTCGCTCGAGATGGTCGGCGGCACCGTGGGCGCCATCGTCTCGGGCGTGCTGTTCGATGCTTCGGGCTCCTTTGCGAGCACCTGGATCGTGTGCCTGGTGTGCTCCGTGGTCATGCTCGTATTCTTGCTAGCGTCCGAGCCCATCGCCGCCAAGCTGCGCGTGAGCGTGGCGGGGGAGTAGGCGCCTGCCGCCCTTTTTCGTTTGTCCCGCTCTGTCCGTGGCTGCCCCGGAAGCCGAATGGATGCTCGTACCGTCATTCGGTTTCCAAGGCGGCCACGGGCTACGAAACGGGTCACATGCCGCGGCGGTGCGTCTGGCCGAACGAGTTCCCATACCCTCGTTCGGTCAGACGCGCCGCCGTGCTTTGCGTTTGTGCCGTATAATGTCCACTACCTATGACGCGATACAAAAGAAAGGTGTTTGCCCATGCAGGCACAGAAGGCGGAGGGAACCCGCGACCTTATCGGCGCCGAGATGCGCGCCTGGCAAAAGATGCAGCAGATTGCGGCCGGCGTGTTCGAGCCGTTTGGTTTTAAGCCCATCGAGACGCCCGCGATCGAGCAGGTGGACGTGTTTGTCCACGGCATCGGCCA
Source organism: uncultured Collinsella sp. (assembly GCA_934646965.1). Lineage (GTDB taxonomy): Bacteria > Actinomycetota > Coriobacteriia > Coriobacteriales > Coriobacteriaceae > Collinsella. The sequence continues at coordinate 10,608 of CAKUEZ010000053.1, forward strand.
GTCGACCGACGTCGTGCGCAAGGAGATGTTCCGCGTGTTCAGCGGCGCCAACCTGGAGCGCGTCTTTACCGAGGGCACCGATACCAAGCTCAAGCCCAAGCAGCGCCTGGCCCTTCGTCCCGAGGGCACGGCAGGTGTGGTGCGCGCCGTCGTGGAGAACAACCTGGTGCCCCAGGGCTCCACGCCCTTTAAGGCGTACTACGCCGAGGCCATGTTCCGCGGCGAGCGTCCCCAGAAGGGCCGCCTGCGCCAGTTCCACCAGGTGGGCATCGAGTGGCTCGGTGCTCCCGATCCGGCAGCAGATGCCGAGTGCATCATCATGCTCATGGAGTTCTACAAGCGCCTGGGCTTCGATCTTTCCAAGCTTCGTCTGCTCATTAACTCGATGGGCGACGCCCAGTGCCGTCCGGCCTATCGCGAGCAGGTCAAGCAGTTTATCCTCGACCACGCCGACGAGATGTGTGACGAGTGCCGCGAGCGTGCCGAGCTCAACCCGCTGCGCGCCTTCGACTGCAAGAATGACCACTGCCGTGAGATTATGGCCACAGCCCCGCTGATGGGCGACAACCTGTGCGACGAGTGCCGCGAGCACTACGAGCAGGTCAAGCGCTATCTGGACGCTGCCGGTATCGAGTATGTCGAGGATCCCACCCTGGTGCGCGGCCTGGACTACTACACCCGCACCGTCTTTGAGGTCGAGGCCCCCGGCGCCGGTGTCGGCTCCATCGGTGGCGGCGGTCGCTACGACGGCCTCGTTGAGCTCGAGGGCGGCAAGCCCACGGCCGGCGTCGGCTTTGCCGTCGGCTTTGAGCGCGCACTGCTGGCCCTGCAGGCCTTTGGCAGTGACCTGGGTGCCGAGGAGGCCCCGTGCGTCTACGTCGCCAACGCCGGCAAGGAGCTGCGTCAGAACGTCTTTGCCATTACGCAGGAGCTTCGCGCCGCAGGCATCGTGGCCGAGGCCGACTACCAGGGCCGCTCGCTCAAGGCCCAGTTTAAGCAGGCCGATAAGGTGGGCGCCAAGCTCATCCTGGTCCTGGGTGGCGACGAGCTTGCCGCCGGCAAGGTCAAGGTGCGCGACATGGAGAGCCACGACGAGGTTCTCGCCGATCTGGACAACGTTGTCGAGGCGGTTCGCGAGCGCCTGTAGCGCATCTTTTTGAGCTGCGGGACAGCTTAAGCGTCCCGCTCGTTGCGAGCGATTGTTACGGGGGTGTTTCGCTTTTATGCGGAATGCCCCCGTTTGTGTATGCCGTCCACCGAGAAATACGACCATTTAGGGCAAAAACCCTTGCAATGCAGAAAATACTTTTGTGTGGTAAAGCGCAATCAGTGTCGAAACTATTTCTCAAGTGCCTATAATGAATACCGCATGTTACGTGCATAGAAGGAGGAATGGGAGGAAACGTGGCTGAGAACCTAAGCAACCAGTCTGTACCCGAAGCCGCGGCGCGCGTCGCTGCCGTGGTCAACCGCCTCGTTAACCGAATCGGCTCGAATGCCGAGTCCAGGGAGCGTCTCGCCGAGATCGAGATCCCCGAGGAGCTGCGCGACAATCTGGCGCTGTTCCTGCGCCTGGAGCGTCGTGTGCTTAGCGAGTATGATCCTGAGATCGCGGACCTGTTCGACAAGATTCTGTCGGCCGAGATCGTGGCCAACGCCGGCAACCCCGGTACGCGTGCTGCCGACGAGGCCGTCGACGAGCAGGGCGTGCCCACTGCCGATGAGTCCACTGCCGTGGCATTCCGCGAGGTCGTCGATCTGATCGACAGTCTGCCGCTCGATAAGCAGCAGGTTATCGTCCGCGCCTTTACGAGCTTCTTCCATCTGGCAAACCTGTCGGAGGAGAACTACCGTGTGGCGCAGCTGCGCGAGCGCGAGGCCGGCGCGTCGACCGATACCGAGGTCGATCCCGCCAACGAACTCACCGTCGCTTACCACCAGCTGGTAGACGAGATGGGCGTCGAGGGCGCCAACGAGCTGCTCGGCAAGCTTGAGTTCCACCCCGTCTTTACCGCACACCCCACCGAGGCCCGTCGTAAGGCCGTCGAGGGCAAGATCCGCCGTATCTCCAACCTGCTGGAGGAGCGTCCGCGTCTGGGCGGCTCCGACCTGGTGGAGAACGAGCGCCATATGCTGCAGGAGATCGACGCACTGGTGCGTACGAGCCCCATCGCCCTCAAGAAGCCCACGCCGGTCGAGGAAGCCGATACCATCATCGACATCTTCGATAACACGCTGTTCGACGTCATCCCCGTCATCTATCGTCGTTTTGACGACTGGGTGCTGGGCGACAAGGCCGGCACCGTGCCGCCGCTGTGCCCGGCGTTCTTCCACCCCGGCAGCTGGATTGGTTCCGACCGCGACGGTAACCCCAACGTTACCGCCAAGGTGAGCCGCGAAGTCGCCGCCAAGTACTTCACCCATATGGTGCTCAAGCTCGAGGACAAGTGCCGTCGTATCGGCCGCAACCTGACGCTCGAGGCCGAGTACAGCAAGCCGTCGGCCGAGCTCATCAACCTGTGGAACCATCAGGTCGAGATGAGCGCCCAGTACACGGCCCGCGCCGAGCTCATCTCCGAGCACGAGCCGCATCGCGCCGTCATGCTCGTCATGGCCGACCGCCTGAACGCCACCGTGCGCCGCATCACCGACACCATGTACCACAGCGCCGATGAGTTCCTGGAGGATCTGCGCGTCGTCCAGCGTTCGCTGGCCGCCTGCGGTGCCGTCCGTGCGGCCTACGGTCCGGTCCAGACCATCATCTGGCAGGTCGAGTCCTTCGGCTTCCATATGGTCGAGATGGAGTTCCGTCAGCACTCCGTGGTGCACGCCCGCGCCCTCAAGGATATTCACGAGAACGGTATCCACGGCGACCTGCAGCCCATGACGCGCGAGGTCATCGACACCTTCCGTGCCATCGGTTCCATCCAAAAGCGCTACGGCAAGAAGATGGCGCACCGCTACATTATCTCGTTCACCAAGAGCGCCCAGCATGTGGCCGACGTCTTTGAGCTTGCCCACCTGTCCTTCGCACACGAGGAGGACGTCCCCGAGCTCGACGTGATCCCGCTGTTCGAGCAGCTCGAGGACCTCGAGGGCTGCGTCGACGTGCTCGACCAGATGCTCACGCTGCCCGTGGTGCAAAAGCGCCTTGCCCAGACCAACCGCCGCATGGAGGTCATGCTGGGCTACTCCGACTCCTCCAAGGATGCCGGTCCTACCACGGCCATGCTCGCCCTGCACTCCGCACAGGAGCGCATCGCCAAGTGGGCCGAGAAGAACGATATCGACCTGGTGCTCATGCACGGTCGCGGCGGTGCCGTGGGCCGTGGCGGCGGTCCGGCCAACAAGGCCGTGCTGGCGCAGCCCAAGGGTTCGGTCAACTGCTTCTTTAAGCTTACCGAGCAGGGCGAGGTCATCTTTGCCCGTTACGGCAACCGCACGCTGGCTCAGCGCCA
>CAKUEZ010000054.1 GCA_934646965.1 uncultured Collinsella sp.
GAGGATGCTGCGGGCGTCACGCCGCCGCCCTGGACGGGTCCGGCGGTGGGCCTGATGGACCTCGATGCGTTTTTTGCGAGCGTGGAGATGCTCGATCATCCCGAATGGCGCGGAAAGCCGCTCATCGTGGGCGGAGACGCCGAATCGCGCGGCGTCGTGTCCACGTGCTCGTACGAGGCACGTCGATTTGGCGTGCATTCCGCCATGCCTTCGGCCGAGGCGCGGCGCCTGTGTCCGCAGGCCATTTGGACGCATGGGCACTTTGATCGCTATCGCGAAGTGAGCGCGCAAGTCATGGCAATTCTTGCCGACGAGACCCCACGTGTGGAGCGTGTGTCCATCGACGAGGCCTTTATCGATATCACGCCGGGCCGTTTTGCGCCCGAGGATCCGCTACTGGTGGCGCGACGCATGAGCGACCGGGTGGCTGCGCTGGGGGTAACCTGCTCCATTGGCGTCGGCTGCAACAAGACGGTGGCCAAGATCGCGAGCGAGCGCGACAAACCGTTTGGATTGACTATCGTGCGCCCCGGCACGGAGCAGCGCTTTTTGGCCGCGCTGCCGGTGTCCGCCATGAGCGGCATCGGGCGCTCGGCCGAAGAGCGGCTGCGTCGTATGCGCATCTACACGCTCGGCGAGCTATCGCGCGCGCCGGAGTCCACACTGGCTGCCATTTTTGGCGTGAACGGCGAACGCATGCGTCAGCGCGCGCTGGGTCTCGAGATTTCCGAGGTCACAAGCCTGGATGAGGAGCGCGAGGTCAAATCGGTGAGCAATGAGCGCACCTTCGCCAAGGATTTGACCGAGCGCGGGGATATCGAAGCGGCGATCGCGCTGCTGGGTGAATCGGTCGGTCGCCGCCTGCGCCGTCAGGGACTGACGGGCGGGACTGTGACACTCAAGCTCAAATACTCTTACGGCAGCGGACGCACGGCACAGCGCAGGCTTCCCCACCCCACCGACGACGAGAACATCTTTGTGGCCGTAGCGCTCGAGCTGCTCGACAACATCTGGCAGGAGGGCATGCATGTGCGCCTGGCCGGTATCGGTATGAGCGACTTCAACCACCAGGGCGGCATCCAGACCGACCTATTCTGCGAAATCGATGACCGTGGAGCCCAATCCAGCGACCGCCGCGACCTCTCCGTCGCGATCGACGCCGTCCGAGACAAATTCGGCGACACCGCCCTATCCTTCGGCCGCCAATCCCGCTTCACTTCCCAATAATTTTTCTGGCCGCTCAGCTTCACTCGGCCAGAGACAAAAAACCGAACCGCCCAACATAGATGAGCGGTTCGGCGAACGGTAGGAATGATTATTTTATCCACGTCCCAGAAAAATCAATTTAGAGGAGGTCGAGGGGGAGCTGGGGAGCGTCGCCCCAGAGCTTCTCGAGTCGGTAGAACTCGCGGGCCTCGGGGGTAAAGACGTGGACGACGACCGAGCCGTAGTCCATGAGCATCCAGGTCTTCTGCTCGCGGCCCTCGATGGAAAACGGGTGCTCGCTGCAAGCCTCGGCGACCTTCTCCTCGATCTCGTCGACGATCGAATCGACCTGGCGGTTGTTGGTGCCGGTAGCAAGGACAAAGTAGCCGCACACGTCAGAGAGCTCAGTCAAGTCGAGCACCTGAACGTCCTCGGCCTTCTTGTCGTAGGCGGCCTGCGCAGCGGCGCGGGCGACATCCTCGGCGGCAACACCGCACGTGGACAGCGAAGCAGCAGTACGGTCGGACGTGGCAACGAAGCTCTTGTGCTCCACATCCGCAAGAATCTGCTCGTCAGTCATGGTCTCGTCGGCCATGGAATACCTCTTTCTCGACAGCCCGAGCTAGCGCAGCTGGGCGTAATGGTTGTAAATCGTAATAGCCGTGGGATAAAGATAGCGCCCGGACTGGATCACATAGACCAGACCCTGCGCAAAACAGGAGAAGAACAACTCGTCGAGGGTCGACTCCCCCACCATCTTGCGCAGCGCATGGGCATAATCGCCGTGACGGTTGGGCTCGATGGCATCGGCCACAAAAACCACCATATCGAGCGGCGTCATATCGCAAGCGCCCACGGTGTGACGGTCGACAGCCTGGAAAACGGCCGGCGACAGCTCGGGAAAGAGCTGCGGAAGCTCATAGGCGGCAACCGGACCGTGCAAAAGCGGCGTTGCGGCCGAAGGAGAGCCGGCAACCTTGATGCCGTAGTGCAACGCGCGGGCCACGAGCTCGTCGTCGGAGAGCACCTTGTCCCAGTCGTGGATCAAGCCGGCAGCGGCGGCATCAAAGCGATCGACACCGTACACCTCGGCCAGATGCAGCGCGGTCTCGGCAACGCCCAGCGAATGCACATAGCGCTTGCGCTTATCCTTCATGCGCACGTCGAGCAGCTCGTGAATGCGCTGGAGCAGCACGCGCTCATCGCCCTCAAACTGATCTTCTACCGACAACGTTCTCCCCCATCACTCAAAATCTTCTTGGCCCAGATCAACATACAGACCGCGTTTGCGAATGTAGCCGAGAACGGACTCACTCGTAAGATAGCGTGCGCTCATGCCGCGGGCAACTCGCTTGCGAATGTTGGTCGAGCTAATCGCCAGCGCCGGAATCTGGATATAGCGCACGTCGAATGGCAACCCCGATTCCTTAATCCGCGACCGGGCCGTATCGATGTCAAAGCCGGGACGTGTCGCGGCAATAAAAGTTGCCAGCTCGGCAATCTCGTCGGCATTATGCCAGGTCACAATATCGATAATTGCATCGGCGCCCGTAATAAAGTAGAGCTTTACCTGCGGCGGATAAAACTCACGCAGGGCGCTCAGCGTATCGGCTGTATAGGTCACGCCCGGACGGTCGATCTCGAACCGGCTTGCCAGAAAGGCGGGATTCGCGGCAGTCGCGAGGACCGTCATGGCATAACGGTCCTCGGCGGGGGTCACCGGCTTGTCGAGCTTAAAGGCAGGCGAGCCCGCCGGCATAAAGAGCACGGCGTCCAAATCGAGCGACTCACGTGCCTGCTCGGCGGTAACCAAGTGCCCGTAATGGATCGGGTCGAAGGTACCGCCCATAATGCCCAGCCGAAACTCGCGCCCATCCTTGATGGGCAGCTCAGGCAAACCGATTCCACCGCGCAGCGACATGGCTTACTCGCCCTCCGGGGTCTCGGCCTCGTCCGCGACATCCGCCGCATCGATAACCTCGACATCCTCGTCCGCGGCATCGGCCACGTCAACGACCTCAACGGCAACGTCCTCGCCGACGCCCTCGAGCTCGTCCTCGTACTCAGAGAAGTCCTCGGCGCCCTCAAAGTCAAAGGCGCGCTGGCAGATGCGGACCTCGTCGCCCGCACGGCAACCGGCCTTCTCGAGCGCATCGTCAACGCCCATGCGCGCAAACTTATGCTGCAGGTAGATGACGGCTTCCTCGTTTTCCCAGTCGGTCTGGATGACCATGCGCTCGATGGCGCGACCGACCACGCGGAAGGCATGGGGCTCTTCCTGGACAATGCGGAAACGCTTCTCGCGCTGCAGGCGGCGGCGCTCCCACTCGTCATCGCGCAGATCGACCGGCTCATCAGAGACGGCCAGCTCGGCGCGCAGCTTGGCCACCTGCTCACCCACAGCAAGCATCAGCGTGTTGAGGCCGGCGCCCGTCACGGCAGACACGGCAAAGAACATATGCCCATCGTCGAGCGCCGCGCGCTTCAGGTCGGCAATCTTGTCGGCGGTACCCGGCGCATCGCACTTGTTGGCTACGACGATCTGCGGGCGCTCCGAAAGCTCGGCGCCATACTGCTCGAGCTCGCGGTTGATGATGCGATAATCCTCGACCGGGTCGCGGCCCTCAAAACCACCCGTCATATCGACGACGTGCATGATCAGAGCCGTGCGCTCAATGTGACGCAGGAACTGGTGGCCCAGACCCTTGCCCTCGCTCGCACCCTCGATGAGGCCGGGAACGTCAGCGACAACGTAGGAGTACTCGCCGGCACGCACCATACCCAGGTTGGGCACGAGCGTGGTAAACGGGTAGTCAGCGATCTTAGGGCGGGCGGCGCTCATGCGCGCGATGAGCGAGGACTTGCCCACCGAGGGGAAGCCCACGAGCGCGGCATCGGCCATAAGCTTCATCTCGAGCTCGATCCAGTGTTCCTCGGCCGGCTCGCCCAGCTGGGCGAACGCGGGCGCGCGGCGCACCGACGTCACAAAGTGCGTATTGCCCAGGCCGCCGGCGCCACCGGGCGCCACGACGACGCGTTCGCCATCGTGCACCAGGTCGGCAATCTCGAACATCGGGGTCTGCGTCTCGGGATCGAGCTCGCGCACCACGGTACCCATGGGAACCTTTAGGATCAGGTCCTCGCCACTCTTGCCGTTGCGGCGGGCGCCCTGGCCGTGCGTGCCGCGCTCGGCACGGAAATGGTGCTTAAAACGATAATCGATCAGCGAAGACAGCTGGGCATCGGCCTGGATGACGACATTGCCGCCACGACCGCCGTCGCCGCCATCGGGGCCGCCCTTGGGGACAAAGGCCTCGCGCCTAAACGACATGCATCCGGCACCGCCGTCGCCGCCGCACACGTTAATGCGGCTGATATCGGTGAACTGTGACAACAGAATCGCCTCCTACAAAAAAGAGGGAGACCCTTGAATCCTAAAACTCAAGTGCCTCCCACATATGTGCTCTATGAAGGGTGAATTACGCGTTCGCGAGCGGGCGTACGCTGACCCTGTGCTTGATACCCTTGTGGAACTCAACGGTACCGTCGACCAGCGCGAACAGCGTGTCGTCCTTGCCACGGCCAACGTTCGCACCCGGGTGGATGTGCGTGCCGTGCTGACGGACGAGAATCGTGCCCGTGGTTACCGTCTGGCCGGCGAAGCGCTTCGTGCCAAGGCGCTGACCGCGGGAGTCACGGCCATTACGGGAGGAACCGAGTCCTTTTTTGTGTGCCATTGTGTATACCTACTCTTTCGTTACGAGTGTAATCTACTCGGCGACGGGAGCCTCGGCAACAGCCTCGGCCTCTGCCTTGACAGCCTTCTTGGCGCGGGACGTAGCCTGGACCTTCACGATCTTCAGCTTGGTGAGCTGCTGACGGTGACCCTTCAGACGACGATAGCGCTTACGCTTCTGGAACTTGAAGACCAGCTGCTTCTCGCCCTTGAACTGCTCAACGATCTGAGCGGTAACCTTGGCCTTGGCCAGCTTGTCGGGATCGGTGACGATCTTCTTACCATCGTTGAGGAAGATGACCGGCAGGGTGACCTTGTCGCCCTCATTGCCCTCGATCTTCTCGACGGTGATGACATCGTCGGTGGCGACCTTGTACTGCTTGCCGCCCGTGTTAACGATTGCGTACATGTTTACTTGCCCTTCATGCATCAGTTAGTGCAACAGCCGAATATAGTAGCAGGCGAAAATACCCCCGTCAACGAGTATGTGGAGCAAATCCACAAGTTCGCACAGGTATGGGGCTGACGAGTCGGCCCTCGTCGTCCTCGCATGCTTGATTCTGACGCTCGACATCGTAGGAGCAGATGGTCACGAGGTCTTGCATACCGGTGGAAACAATAGGTGCATCGACGCCCGGGGTCAAGCCCTGCAACAAAACATCAGCAGCAGAAAGCAAAATCTCCGGACGCATGGAGCCCTCGTTGTCGGCGTGGGTGTCGAGCATGAGCACCAGATGGTCCGGGCACTCCCCCGCCGTGAGCTCATAGCCCACAAGGGTATGGTCAAGGTCTAAGCGCTTGCTCTTCTTACCGCGCGCATAGTCGATGCCATGGCCTGCGCGCAGCGAGTCGATCGCAGCGCGCACCTCGTCGGCACTCACGGGCGCCTCAGGATCCAGATGCAGGTCGATGCGATACGACAGGCGCGTGAGCTGCGCCGTCAGCGCCGGCGTGCGCACGTCGATGTAGGCGGCCTCGATGGGCGCCAGATCGGCCGGGGACGCCGCGGCCAGGCGTTCAAAGGCCTCGTCGAGCGCAACGAACTCGGTCATAAACAGGTCATACCACTCGCAGGTCGACGACGTGCCCACGGGCAGCGCCGACGAAAAGCCCACGCGCATATGCGGGGAGAAGCCCTGTGTGACGGCATAGGGCAGCCCCGCGCGACGCACGATGCGCTCAATGGTATGGATCAGTTCCAGGTGGCCCAGGTACTTGAGGCGGTCGCGCTTGCCATAGCGAACGCGCAGCCTAAAAAGCGTGGGGTTGTCGGTCAAGCGCTCACTCATGCGCGATCACCCATCAATACGTTCTTGGCGTGAAGCGTGGGACAGATACCGCAGCCGGTGCACGACGTGCGGGTGCAGTCGGGCGTCGTGACGCCCTCGAGCGAGCGACGGTACTCGCGCTCGAGGAAGCCGCGCGAGCAGCCGGGGCTCACGTGCTCCCAAGGTAGGCGCCAGTCCAGCTCATAGGGCAGGTGCACCAGCTCGTTGAGGTCGATGCCGTTTTTGACGGCGGCTGACTTCCAGTTGTCGAGCGAGAAATGCTCAACCCAGGCGTCGAAACGCGAGCCGGCACGCCAGGCGTCGATGATGACGGGAGTCATGTCGCGACCGGCGCGGGACAGTGCGGCCTCAATAAGCGAGGTCTCGGCATCGTGGTAATGCACGCGGACGGCGCGGTTGCGCACGCTTGTAATGAGCAGCTTCTGGCGACGCTTGACGTCGTCGTAGTCGAGCTGCGGACACCACTGGAACGGCGTTGCGGCCTTGGGAATAAACACCGAAACCGAGATAGACACCGAGATGGAGCCTCGGCGCGCCTTAGGCACCACGGAGCGGCCAAGCTCCAGCACGTGGTCGGCCAAGTTGGCGATGGCCACGATATCCTCGTCGCGCTCGCCGGGAAGGCCCATCATAAAGTAGAGCTTCATGCGGTTCCAGCCGGCCTCGAAGGCAGCCTTGGCCGCGCGGTCCAGGTCCTCCTCGGTCACGTTCTTATTGATGATGTCGCGCATGCGCTGGCTGCCGGCCTCGGGGGCAAACGTCAGGCCGCCCTTCTTTTCGCCAGCGACCGACTCGGCCATATCCACGCCAAACGAATCCAGGCGCTGCGACGGAATGGACACGCGAATGCCCGTATCCTCCAGGCGACGGTTGAGCCTACCGAGAACATCGCGGATGCAGGAATGGTCGGTCGTGGAGAGCGAGGTAAGCGACACCTCGTCATAGCCGGTCTTTTCCAGGCCCTGAATCACCGAGGACACGATCTGGTCGGCCGAGCGCTCACGCACCGGACGATACGTCATGCCGGCCTGGCAAAAACGGCAGCCGCGGGCGCAACCGCGCAAGATTTCAATAGACAGGCGATCATGAACAAGCTGCGCGTAGGGCACGCACGACTGCGACAGCGGATTGGTGGCACCGAAGTCCTCGACGACGCGCTTGTAGACTACGGGCGGCACGTCCTTACCCTCGCGCGGCACGGTATAGCCGTGCGGCGAACAGGGCTCGTCATGGCGCACCTCGTACAGGGACGGCACATAGGTACCGGCGACGGTCGCGAGCTGCTCGACGATCTGGGCACGCGAGACGCCCTCATCGCGCAAACGACGGTGCAGCTGGCAGATCTCGAGCAGCGACTCCTCGCCCTCGCCGATCAGGATGGCATCGAAGAAGGCCGCATACGGCTCGGGGTTATAGACCGAGGGACCGCCGGCGACGATGATGGGATCGTCCTCGGTGCGGTCGGCCGCCAGCAGCGGAATGCCGGCGAGATCGAGCGCCTCAAGGAAGTTCGTCACGGCCATCTCGTGCGGCACATGCATGCCGACGATATCGAACGAGGCCACGGGCGCTGCGCCCTCGAGCGACAGCAGCGGGATGCCCGCCTCGCGCATGGCATCGCCCATATCGGGCCACGGCACATAGCCGCGCTCGCAGGAGATGCCCTCGGCCTGGTTGAGGATGTTATAGAGGATGGCAATGCCCTGGTTGGGCAGGCCGACCTCGTACACGTCCGGATAGATCATGCAGCAACGATAGTCGGCATCGGCCTTAGAGAGCGTGCCCCACTCATGGTCGATATAGCGACTCGGCTTCTCGACCTTCGCGAGCAGCGGCTCAATCAAATGAAAACAGTCTTGGTATGGAACGCGCAAAAGAAACCCCTAAGCAGCGAGATCGGATGCATCCTCAAAAGGATTCATAGGACGGGTGGCGCCGGCAACCGTGGTCACCAGGTCGCGGACGCGCGAGAACGTAGCGGTAACAACCTCATTGGCACGGCTGTAGTCAACATCACGCTCATAGAGCGACACGAGCGCGCGGCCCATGCCATAGGTGCCCGCGGCGGCGGTAAGCGCCTTGACGGCAAACCCGATGTGCGGCGTCTGCTTCACCAGCGCACGAGTGACGGCGCGAATCACCAGGCCGCCGGCAAGCACGCCCACGACCTCGTAGCCGCGCTCGGGCTTAATGCCACGCCCAAAGATGGCCGCGAGCTCAAAGAGCATGCCCACCTGCGCCAGTGCCATGACGGGATAGTCGGCACCCGGCAAAAACACCAGGGCACCCGTTGCCATATTGGTAAGCGCGCACGAGGTGATGATACGGTTGGCGGCGGCAATGCGCATAAAGGCAAAGTTCGCCGCAAAGGCCGTCTCCTTGTCCGTGCGGTCCAGAATCCAGCGGGCGAGCGTCTCGAGCAGATAGGTCTTATCGGTCGCCGCCACCACACCGAGCATGGGCGTGGGGGCCTCGATGAACGGCACCTCGACGGCAGACTCGGCGAGCACGCACACGGGTGCTCCAGCAATCACGAGCTCCTGCACGGCACTCTCCAGGCGGTCGGAGCCGCACGAAAGCACCAGAACCACGTCCGTATCGGTCTTGGGAACGATGCGGTCCTCCCCCAGGCGCTCAACACGCACAATGCCCGAGGTCGTCTGCGGCACAAAAGCGTCGCGAACCGTCTCGACCAAAAAACGCGAGGCCGACGAATCCAGGTAGACCGAAACACGCACCGGCGTATCGGAGTCCTTCTTAACAGACGCGCCCATCTTAAAAGCGCGGGTCAGCTTATCTACGGGAATCTTCATAGCAAACCCCTCCAGCGGTTACGCGGCGCCCGAACGATGCCGCCATATGGATTGTACGATACCCACCGTCAGCAACTGAATCATCATCGACGACGAACCAAAGCTAATGAACGGCAGCGGACTACCGGTAATCGGCATCATGCCGATGCACATGCCGATGTTCTCGAACGTCTGGAATGCCCACATGCCGACGATGCCCACGCACGAGAGGCGCAAGAACAGCGACTCGCACTTAAAGGCGACGCGGATCGTCGAGAAGATAAGCAGCACGTAGAGGCACAGGAGCAAAAAGGAGCCGCAGAAGCCAAACGTCTCGGACAGAAAAGCGAAGACAAAGTCGGTGTGGAACTCGGGCAGAAAGCCGCCGGCCGACTGCGTCGCGTGGCCCAGTCCCTTGCCAAAGAAGCCACCCGAGCCAACCGCGATAAGCGACTGCTGCAGGTTATAGGCATCGTCCGAATCGGCGTTCTCGGGGTCGATGAAGACCGTCAGGCGGTTCATCTGGTACTGCTTGATGAGTACGTCGTGGCCCAGGATCGAATCGAAAACCGAGTCGAGCGCCAAGATGAGCGCGACAAGGCCCACGAGCAGGGCCAAAGTCGACAGCACCCATTCGCGGCGCGCGCCACTCATACAGATGACGATAGCGCCCGAGACCAAGACGACCAAGCCGGAACCCAAGTCACCCATGGCGACGACAGCCAAAAACGGAATGGACAGCATGCCGCAGAGCTTGACGTAATCGCGAGCGGAATCGATGCGCCCGTTGTACTGCGAACCGAGCGTGGCGATAAAGAAGATCGTGATGAGCTTGGCAAGCTCAACGGGTTGGAAGGTCAATCCGATACCGGGAATCTTGATCCAACCCGTCATTCCCAAGCCACCCGTGTAGGACAGACCCGGAATCTTGGGCGAAAAGATCACGATGAGGTCGATGACGAGCAATGCCGTCGAAAAATTAGAGATGCCGCGCAGGTCGGTGCGCCACACAAGCACGGCCAGGACGGCACCGATGCCAATGCCCAGCAGGTGGCGAGAAAACGAGGCATCGGCCTTAAACTGCGAGGCCGACCAGATGATGATGGCGCCGTAGGTGACGAGCGCCACGGTCGCCAGCAACACGCCGATATGCACCTTTTGGCGAAACGTTCCGCGCGATGCGGAAATCTGCTTGTTGACGCGGTCCAGGCTGCTGCGGGAGCCGGTCTTAGTAGAGCGGAACAGGTCCGCCGGCGAAAAGTCCATCGCAACCTCCTATCGAACCGAGGAATCGCCCGTAGCCGTCGACGTATCGGGCTCGTCATAAATCGCACCGAGGACATCGCGCACGACATGCAACGCGGTATCGGAACCGCCGCCGCCCTGCTCCAGGACGGTGACGATCACGTACTTGGGGTCGTCGGCCGGCGCATAGGCGCAAAACCACGCGTAATCGTCCTCGCCGCTCTTCTCGCCCGTGCCGGACTTGCCGTAGACCGTGGGGGTCAGGGAGTTAAAATGCGCGGCGGTCGAAGTCGACGCCGAGTAGATCACGTCATGCATGCCGTTGCGGACCAGCGCCAGGTCGGCATCGCTGCTAATTTGAGCCTCCAGGCGCTTCTTTTTGCCCTTGCCGTTGTACTTGTAGGCATCACCGTCGCCATCGCGCGAGACGGCCGACAAAAACACATGCGGCACGTACTGCTTGCCGCCGTTTGCAAGGCCCATGTAGGCACAGGCCATCTGCAGCGGTGTCACCAAAATGTCACCCTGGCCAATGGCGATATTGGTCATGTCGCCGGCGTTCCATTTGCGGTCCTCGGCCGAAGCATCGGTAAAGTACGACTCTTTCCACTCGGCATCGGGGATGCGACCCGCGCCCTCGCTCGGCAGGTCGATACCGCAGGTCTTACCCAGGCCCCAGCGACGAAAGACCTCTTGCAGGCCCTCGGAATGCTGGTCGTCGTAAAAGAACGCCTTGCCCATGTCGTAGAAGACGGGGTCGCACGAGTTGGCGATACCTGATTGCAGCGTCATCGTGCCGTGGCCGGAGTGCAGCCAGCAGTACTTACCCCAAGATTTACCCAAGCCAGTCCAATAACCCGTGCAGTTGGTCGTCTGGCCCGAGGTGTAGGTGCCAAACTCAAGGCCGGCCAAGGCCGAAAGCGGCTTGATGGTCGAGGCCGACATGTACTGGCCGCTGATGGCACGGTTGAGCAGCGGATGCGAACCCTCGTCATCGTTGAGCTCGGTCCACACGTCATTGGAGACGCCGCCGATAAACACGGAGGGATCAAACTTGGGCTCGCTCGCCATACCCAGAATCTCACCGTTATTGGGGTCGAGGCACACCACGGCACCGTTGCCCGCGTTGCTGTAGCCCGTGGTCTTGGCGAGCTCGATGGCACTTGCCAGCGCCGTCTCGCAAGCCTGCTGAATCTTGAGGTCGAGTGTGAGCTTAATGTCCGAGCCGGCCTTGGCGGGCACGGCGCCGGCCTGACCTGTCACGTTGCCCGAGGCATCGACCTTGACGGTCTGCTCACCGCGGATACCCTGCAGCAGGTTCTCGTAGTAGCTCTCGACGCCCGCCTGGCCCACGATATCGCCCGACTGATAGGTGATCTGACCGGCAGAGGCGTCGTCGTTGCCAGAGGACTTCTTGTTCTGCGCCTCGAGCTGCTCGGAGGTAATGGTGCCGGTGTAGCCCAAGATGTGGCAGGCAGTCTCGCCATACGGATACTGACGCTCGGTGCGCTCGGCGATCTTCACACCCGGAAACTCACCGGCGTGCTCCTGGATATAGGCGACCGTGGAGCGTCGTACATCGGTTGCGATGGTGTGCAGGCTCTGGGCGCCCTCGGAATTGTCCTGAATGTTGCGCAGCACCGCCACGTAGGGCATGCCGAGCACATTGGCGAGATGGCGCACCAGCACGGTATCGTCGGCCAGGTCGCGATAGGCGACGACGGCGAGCGAGGGGCGGTTTTGCACGAGTGCCACGCCGTTGCGGTCCAGGATGCGCCCGCGCACGGCAGGCGTGGTGACGGTGCGGGTCTGATTGCTCTTGGCCTGCTTGTCGTAATAGTCCGACGAGACCATCTGCATACCCCACAGCTTGACGGCAAGCGCGGCAAACATCGCGCCCACGCCCGTGGTGAGGATGGAGAAGCGGCCCTTAAATGCCGTCGCGGCCGTATTGCCCTCGCCCTCGGTGGCGCGAGGACTGGTGCCGTGCTGCGTATCGTAGGTAAAACGGGAATCACCGCGGCGCATGACAACGAGCGCGACCACAATGGCCACGACCAACACGATACCGGCGATGATGACCGTCAGCTGGGAAGACATCTATGGGCCTCCCCTATTTGAGCTTTCGGGTCTTGGGCTTAAAGCGCATGCCCGTCTGGCGGTTGCCGCGTGCGGAGAATCCGTAACCGGCCTGCGGAGCGGCGCCGGACATCAAAAACGGGATGGCGACCAGGCCCGTCAGGATCGAAGACGGCAGGGCATGTCCAAAAATGGCAACCACAAAGCTCGTCTCCAAACCCATAAAGAGCAAGATAATGCTGTAGACCACGTTGATGGCGAGTGCGAAGGCGCCAACGGTAATGCCGCGCGCGCTCGGACTGCCGCCCACCTGACCGGCGGCGCTATGCACCAGGGCAAAGCTTCCCACCGTCAGCAGCAGCGACATAACGCCCACCGGCACCGATGCCGACAGGTCGTAAAACAGGCCGCTACAAAAGCCGCATACGACGGCACGCGTGGGGTCGCCCGAGAAGACGCCCAGGCACACCAGGATAATCATAAAGTTGACGCGGCCGCCCGCAATAGAGATCTGCGGCGCCAGGCCCACCTGCAGCAGCACACACACGACGGCTGCAATCGCAAACGTACGGGAGCTCGCCCCCTGCTCGTGAAGATCCATGGACGTGCCTCCCTATTCGCTCGAACCCGAGTCAGTCGTATCGGACGCATCGGAGCTGTCGTCCGAACCCTCGTCCTTGGTCTTGGTCGCCGCATCGCGCGAGGTGCCCTGCGGCGTGCTGTTGGCCGTGTTCACGTCATCGTCCGAGGCCGACTGCTCGTCGGTCAGCGAGGTGATGACCAGCACCTCCTCGTTGTTCTCGGCCGTGGTCTGCGCGCGCACCACGATGGTGTAGTACACGTCGTTGGCCGACTTTTCGACCGAGGAAACGGTGCCAAGCGGCAGGCCCTTGGGGAACACGCCGCCAATACCCGAGGTCACGATGATGTCGCCCACCTTAACATCGGAGTCGACGCTCACGTACTCAAGGCGCAAGGTACCATCGGGCTGGCCCTGCAGCATGCCCTGGGCACGCGTGTCCTGCACCATGGCGGACACACCCGAGCTCTCGTCACCAATCAGGCGCACGGTGGACGTCTTGGCCGAAACCTCGATAATCTGACCGATAACACCGGCAGAGCTCGTCACGGGCATATTGATGGTAAGACCGTCGGCAGAACCCTTGTCGATAGTGACCGTCGAGGTCCAGGCATCGTCCGAAGCGCCCACGATGCGCGCGGCGGTCGACTTGAGGTTATAGGTCGACTGTAGGCCGACCAGGCCCTCCAAGCGCTCGGCCGTCTTCTGCGCCTCGGAGAGTTCGGCAACTTTGGAAGTGAGCTCCTCGTTTTGCTTCTTAAGCTCGGCAAGCGTGTCCTGCGATGCCGTAAGGTTAGAGAACACATTCCCGATGGCGTTAAACGGCGTCGCCACCGCCGAGCCCACAAAGCGCACCGGCGAGGTAATCGTCGTCACGCCCGAGCGAACAGCATGGATCGGCCCTGCCTCGCCCTCACGAATATAAAACGTGAGCAGCAAGACCGAAATCACGCTGAAAACAATCAACGGGCGCATACCCGTTGATTGTCGCTTGGTATTCAGATTTGAAGAGAAACCCGAAGATCGTG
>CAKUEZ010000055.1 GCA_934646965.1 uncultured Collinsella sp.
GCGGCCCAGGCGCATGGGTGGGAGCACATGCGCCAAGGTCGAACGTTTTCGTAGCACGCGAGGACATTGCCGTTGCGATCGATAAAGGCGATGTCGATGGAATAGGCCATAAAGCAGGTGTGGACCGAGGAACAGCGAGGGAATGCCATGACAAGCGGCAGTCCGCTGACGGCAACCGGCTGCCGCCCCAGCATGCCGCGCAGGCGCACGGCAAACGACTCCGCCACCACAAACTCGGCCGGCGTCCAGCCCAACCTGTTGAGCGCCCGCGCGTAGGCGATATAGGACGAGACCGCACTCACATGACCACCCCCGGGCGCCATGGATCGACTGCCACCGCGCGCTCGTGCGTAAGCACAGCCGGCGCCCCCAGAGAAAAGCCGGCGATGCTCAGCGAGCTCGGCCACGGCTCATAATGCATGGTGCAGGTATAGGTCCTAAATGTTCCAGACAGCGAAAGCAGCCCACCATCCGTCGCCGTGCCCTGCTCGCTCGAAACCTCGACCTGCAGCTCATAGCCCTCCATGGCATCCTGAATTTGCGCCTGGACCGTCGCGGAAGCATCAACAGCGCTGTCGTCGCCCTCCCCGCCCGGCGCCACGGCATGAGCTAGCACGATGTCGGGCACCACGCGGTCGAAGCGCGCGACCGCGCCGGCAAAGATCATGACGTTGTACACGATGAGAGCCAGCACGAGCAGGACGGGCGTGATCATGGCCATCTCGACCGTTGCCTGGGCGCGTTCCTCGCGCAAGCGCGTACGAACGACCATTACGACCCACCGCCAAACACACCCGCCAGCGTGGCGACATCGACGGCGATCGGAATGGAGCCGCCGCCTGGCAGCGGAATCTCCGCAATGGTAAACACTGCCTCGTTGATCGTACGCTCGACCTGGTACTGCAGGGCCTCGCAAAGCGCCTTGGGGTCGGTTACACCAAGCGGAATCTTTCGCAGGCTGTCCTGAACTTTGGAAAGACCAGAGATGTCGGAACCCGGACTCTTGATGACATTTGCGGTATCGGTCAGCACGGGCTTTCGCAGGCGCAGGTTGCACGGCTCAAGACCCAGCCCCGCCACAGAACCCGACACGGTGTCACCAAGCCACGACGCAATGGAGCCCAGCACCCCGTTGCTTCCACCCAGGCCGCCAATCAGGCTGTCCATGAGTTCATCGGCCGCATGCTGGATATCTCCGTAACCCACCAGCAACTGGCCCCAAACATCCATGACGCCGTCAAACGCCCCCACGATGCCTCCGCCCGAGCGCTCCTCCATCGTCGAGAAGAAACGCGCGAGCACGTTATTTTGCGCGGTCGCGTCATCGGGTGCCAGCACCGCGGCGGAAATCGCGCCGCGATCGCCAAGCCTAACTGCCGTGTTAAACGAAGAGTTGAGTTCGTCGGGACTAGAAATGGAGCCCGAGACCGCAAAGGACACCACGCCATTGCGCCCGGGCGGAGCGATACGCGGGCGCTCGGCGGAAAGCGCCTTGATGGCATCGTCGAATGCGCCGCCCGCGCGCTCGGCTTCGTCCTCGGTCTGACGCTCGAGTTCGATCTCTTTTTTGCGGCAATCGACATAGTCTTCCATGGCGTCTTTAAACCGATCAAAGTGATATTCGAAGCCGCTCTCGATTACCGATGTGGGCATGGGCACGCGAGCCAGGCTAAGCACGTCAAAGCCACAGCGCCCACACGGATCCTGCCCATCGTAATCGGCGATCGATGCCAATCTGCCTGGAGTTCCCTTTGCATAGTTGGGGCAGCTTGTTCCATAGTGAAGGTACGTCTTGCCATCATTTGTGCTCGTCGGCCATATCGCATCGGTGTAGAGCTCGGTTGCGCGCACCTCATCCGAATTCCTCGGAAGCAACGGAATGTAGGACGAGATCTGCTCGCCATCGTCATGAATATAGGCTCGGTCGACCTCATCGCTCGCATAGCTGTAGAACGCCTTGCGCGCCGCGGATTCCGCCATCATCTCGACACTCGAACCCTTCGGCGCCTCAGTTGCCAAGCGCCGATGGTAGTACGCCTTCGCGCGGTCGAGCGCCTCCTGCGGCTCCCACGTAATACTCGAGGCAAAATGCGGGTTTTTGCCACCGGAAAGGTCCGTCAGACTCTTCGCACGCTCCCACATGCACGAACAGCTTCCGATTGCGTCTTTATCCGACCCGCCGCAGTCGGCAAGCCAGGCACGCTCTTTGGCCTTTGCCGTTTTCTCGGACGCCTTCTGCAGCTCCTTGGCAGCATAGTCCAAGTCTTTTGAGGTGCTTTCGATGGCATCGGTCGAGATCTCGGACCCTTCGAGCGCGGCAAAATCCGAATCGGAGGTCCTGGGCACGGCGAGTGCCGTGCCGGTATAGGTCACGCCCTCGGTATCCTGCGCCGACACGGCCTGCATGGCACGCGCGGCAATTAAATACGGCAGGGCGGTCTCCACTTTCTGAAGACCCTTGGATGCACTTTTGGCAAACTTGTTGCGTGTCTTAATGACCTCGACACCGGTATCGACGATATCGGCCCCCGCCACCTCGGCACCCGGTATGAGCATGGCAACCAGACCGGTGCCGACGGTGGCAAAGCCCGCCAAACCCAAGCTCAAGATGCACGCATCGAGTACCGTGGCGGCCGTATGATAGGACGACACCACGTTGGCACCTGCCAGCGCACCGCTATCGGCCGCCACCTGCGTATCTCCGGCTCGCGACATGCTCCATATCGCCGCCGTCGAGGAAAACAGCAGCGTGAGCACAACCAAGATAACCACGGCAGAAGAGAGCGTGGTATAGGCGCCGTCTTCGATAAACAAATCGATACCGGTGCGGCCCATAAAGCCGCCCCGCTTTCGGCGGGAACCGGGACGCCGGCGGCGCGCCGAAATGCGGTTTGACCAAAAGCGTTTAATCCCAAGAAGCAATCCACGAATCATAGTCTCCCTCCAACCAGTCGGGACGCGAACGATATGAGACGTCGACCCTGAGCTCAACGTATCCGTCCGCGCTTGCGGTGCCCATGGCCTGCGCAAAGGCGCCGATCACGGGCAAGGGCTTCACGTCGCCGGCAATAGACACGGACGAGGTGCCGCCCGCGCCCGCCCGGCCCAACTCGATATCCCACGACAGCGGACCTCCTGCATGGAATATCGAGACGTTGGGTACCGCGGCGAGCCTACGGCGGGCAAACTCCTCCAAGTCGGCGTCGTCGTCTACCGTCGTCGTAGTCATAATCCGCGCGGTCTCGGCAGCAGCAGACTCCATGACTGCGCGGGTATACAGCAGGCACACTGGCTGCAATGCCAGCAAGATGAGCGTCAAAAACGTCGGAAGCAAAAAAGCGGCCTCCACCGTCGACTGTGCCCGGTCCTCACATGCGGCATCAATACAGCGCGATATCCTTGGCACCCGTCGCGGCATCGATGATCGACATAGGGGCAATGCCATGCGACGCCGCCCGCTCGACCAACGCCGCCAGACGGCCATCGGTGCCGGCGCGCCAAAGGCCGGCGATTGCCAGCACAATCGAGAGCAGCGCCAACGTGACGATGGCGTATTCGACGGTCGATTGGGCAGACTCTTCGCGCAGGGCGTCTTGCATTTCACGACCCCTCCTCCAAGCTCGTCTTTTGCGGAACCAGGCGCACCGCGCGCAGGCGGCACGACGCATCGCCCTCATCTGCGGCGACGGTTATCATGTCAACCCATCCGCGGTCGTCGCGCACGATGGCGCCCCATAGGTTACCCTTGATGTCGATATAGCCGCTCAAGGCCAGATGCGCCGTGGACATCTCCCGGTAGGCGCGCAACATGTCCGCGGCAGCCTCCGTCATCGGACGGTCCTCGGACCACGCGAGCCGAGCCGCAATGGCACTGTCCCCAGACGGCTCCGGTACCGCACCCGCCTGGGTATCAAGCGATTGCAGAAAGGTCTGCGCCGTGACGGGCGCATCTCCGTCGGCGGCAGAAACGCCGTCATTTTGCACCGCATCATCCTGGGACGCTACGGCAGCAGGAGCTTCGACGCTATCGGAACCATGCCGACGCGCAGCGCCCAGCCCCCACACCACAGCCACGATTGCCACGATCAAGCAGGCAAGCACCAGCAGTAAACCGGCAGGGCGCCCATGTCCTACAGACTGTTGATGCCGTCGCTGATCGCGTTCCACAGCTCTTCGACCTTGCCCTTAAACGCGACGATGGCGATGATGGCGATCACCACGAGCACGCCGACCAAGATGGCATATTCGGTGGTACCCTGTGCGCTCTCCTCCCGCAGTAACGCCCCCGTGTGCTGGCGAGCGCGAATTGCCTGGCAAAAAGCCCAGCTCCAGATCTTGCCTGCGATGTCAGTCATCGTGTTCATATATTCCTCCCTACATCATCCCGCCTGCTCCCAGCAGCGGGCCCAATATGGATAGCAGCAGCGCCGGCAAAATGAGCGTGCCGGTGGGGATCAACAACTTGACGGGCGCCCGCTCGATTTCGCGCTCGACCGCGGCGCGATGAGCCGCACGGATCTCGCGGCTCTGCGCGGCAAGCGTCTCGGCAAGCGGGGCGCCCAGAGCGAGCGCTTGACCCACCGTGATGGCGAAGGTCTCGAGCGCCCGCACATCCAGGTCGCGCGCCGCCGCCATCAGCTCGTCCTCTCGCGTTCCCACGCCCACCTGCCACGCCATGCACGCCCGCTCAAGTCGGACCGCCAGCAACGATGCGCGATTGGCGCAAAAAATCTCGAGCGCGGCGTCAAACGAAAGCCCGGCAGATAGGCCCAGGCGCACGACGTCAATCATCTCGGACACCTCGCCGAGCGTCACACGTTGCGCGTCCCTCGCCCCGACCGCTCTCCTAACGCGCGCGGCGACAGCGTCGGCCAGCGAACGGGCGGCAGCAAAGATCAACGCCGCCTCACGCCTGCAGGCCATTGCGATATCGCGCGCCTCCGCACGCGCAAAACCCGTTGCGACAAAGGCGCTCAACGCGCACAGGCAAGCCGTCGCGGCAACCAGGGCACTCATAATTCCATCCTCATAATGCGGCGGATAACCACCAGTGCGACGACATTGAGAGCCAGACCCAGCACCACGGCACCGGCCCCCGCGGGTGTCGCGAGACCGCGGCGAAAGTCGGCCGAAAGAAGCGCCAGCACCGCGCACATACCCGCCGGCATCGCCGCGACCATGTGCGCCGACATACGTGCCTGCGACGTCTTAACGTCCAGACGGCGCTTAAGCTCGATACGCTCCCCCACCATGCTTGCCGCCTCGGACAGCAAGCCGGCAAGCGGAGCACCGGTGCGCTGCGAGACCTTGAGCGCCAGGGTAACGAGCGAAAGCCCGGGCGCATCGACGCGAACCAGCAGATCATCCAAGGCGTCGGTTGCCGAGATGCCGCATTCAATGGCCGCGGCAACGCGCAAGAACTCGGTATGCACCGGCTCCTGCGCATGGGCACCAACAAAACGCATGCCCTGAGCCAGCGAATGCCCCGAGGCAAGTGACATGGAAAGCGCCGTGAAAGCCTCGGGCATAGCCTCTTCCGCATCGTGCTGCTCGCGGCGACGATCAAAGGTGTCACGCGCGGCAGAAGCGGCAAACGGCGCCGCGAGCCCCAGGAAAAACCCAAGGGGCGAAAGCGATACCACGGCTAGCGCGATGCAGGCGACACCGCTCGACAGCAGCAAAAACGCCAACCGCGCCGCATCGTCCTCGACAACAAGGCCCAAGCGGCCCGCAGGGATAAGCGATGCCCAAGAACGGGCCAGCTTTGTCAGCAGGTCATTTTCAACCAGCTCGCGAGGCAGCTTTTGCGCCACCGACTCCAGCGCCTGATGCGCCATCTCTTTTGGCGAGACCTGTGGCACGCGGGATTCCGCCCCGCACGCCGTCACAACAGACAGTCCTGCGAGGCCCCCTACGACGAGGGGCACAGCGATCTCCATTCGTCCACCTCCTCTTGTGTAAGCGTTCCCGAGCGCAAGCCCTCTGCGATAAACGGCGGCTCACGGTCGAGCGTCCAAGTGCGCCCGGCAGCGTCGAACGTCACATAGCGCTCAAGCTCCACGCCACCCGTCGAAGCGCGACGCACCCCCGAGTACGATGAGACGAAGCGCTTGCCGTCCGCATGGCGCTCGGACATCACGATGCCGTCGAGCGCCATGGCGATCTGCTCCTCGATCAGCTCACTTGGAAGGTCGATGCCGTAGCGCGCGAGCAGCGTCAGTCGCACCACCGTCTCCTGCTCGGTTCCCGCATGAAGCGTGGTAAGCGAGCCGTCATGGCCGGTATTCATGGCCTGCAGCATGTCGCAGCATTCCGCGCCGCGCACCTCGCCCACCACGATGCGATCGGGACGCATGCGCAAGGCGTTGGTCACCAGGTCGCGAATCGTGACCGCGCCCTCACCTTCGATCGAGGCCTCGCGAGCCTCCAGACGCACGACATGGGGATGGTGCGCAAACTTAAGCTCGGCGGAATCCTCGATCGTCACAATGCGCTCGCCCGTGGAAATCTCGCACGACAGCGCATTGAGCAGCGTCGTCTTGCCCGAGCCCGTACCGCCCGCGACGGCCAGGTCCTGCCGCAGCGACACCGCGCACGACAGCAGCTGCGCATACCAAAGCGGCAGCGACCCCAACCCCACAAGCTCATCCAGCGAACAAATGCGGTCCGAGAACTTACGAATGGTAAGAATCGGCCCGTCAATCGCCACGGGCGGAATCACCGCGTTGACGCGGTAACCCGTCTTGAGGCGCGCGTTGACGATGGGGCTTCGCTCATCGATACGACGGCCGAGCGGAGAGATGATGCGGTCGATCAGCACACGAATCTGCTCGTCGTCGTCAAATGCATGCTCGATGGGATACAGAACGCCGCCGCGTTCGAAAAAGGCGGAACGGCAGCCGTTGATCATGATCTCGGTGACGGTGTCGTCCTCGATGAGCGGCTGCAACGGCCCCAAGCCGACCACGTCGTCCAGAATTTCGTCGATGATGGTCTCACGCTCGGGCGTCGCCAGGTCGGTCGACTCCTCCACATTAAGAGCCGCCTCCACCGCCGGGCGCAGTTCGGTGCGGGCGAGCACCGGGTCGACGTAGGAGCTGATGCGCGCCACCTCGTCGTACCCCATGCGGTCCATCACCGCGCGCTTGGTACGACGCTTGATCGCGCGATGGCGGCCCGCATCGACGGGCGCTGACGCCGCAGCCACACCGGCAGCTTTAATCCTTGTCTGCAAGCTCATCGCGGATCACCCTCGCGCGACCACGGCAGACGTATGCGCGGACGCTCGCTGCGTGTCGCGCGGTCGTTGACCACGTCGCTCCACGGACCGACGGCACAGCCAAGCTCCACGAGCATCTCGCGCGTAGCCTCACGAACGCTCGTCGCAAAGGCACTGGTCTGGCCTATCGCCTCGTCGGCGCGGCCGAATGCCATAAGCGATGCCAGGTCCTGCCCGCCGTCGGCAATGCGAATCTTGGAGCTGAGCGAGCACGCGATCTCAAAACGCATGGCGACATCCTCATCGGCACCGCGCGCACCAAACCGGTTGAACACGGCGCTCATGCGCGTGCGCGGCACGCCTACGCGACTTGCCAGCTCGATGACGCGCGCCGCAGAGGTCGCGGACGACACCGCCGCATCACCCACCACCAGGCAGCGATCGCTTGCCGCCACGGCGGCGGCCACGGCATCGCCCCAAAAGACCGAGGTGTCGACAAAGACCACGTCGGACTCGCGCCGCAAGATATCGAGCATCAGCTCCACTGGACGCGCCATGAGCTCGGCCTTCTCGGGGGCCGCGACAGGCCCCCAAAGCGTGACGCCCGGGGCGACGCGCATAGAGGCGGCGACCACGTCGGGCTCCGCCAGCGAGCCGGCGGCGGACGGCTCGATCAGGGCCGCCATATCGCGCGGGGCCTCGGCGCCCATAAGGTCGTAGAGGTTGCCGAACATAAGGTCCAGATCGAGCACGGCGGCACGCAGGCCCAACAGCGATGCTGCATGCGCCATGACGGCAACAATCGTCGACTTGCCGCAGCCGCCTGAGCCCGAAACAGCGCAGATGACCGGGGCGCGGTGCGAAGACCCCACGGCGTCGTCGGACACCGCGGAAGCGGGGGCGGCAGGCATCGGGGACAGCATTCCCGTCTCTCCGGCTGCAGCCACCTGCTGTGCCCAGGCAGGCACAGCGGGTTGCCCAGTTGGCGCGGCCTGCTCGATCGGCACGGGGCATGCGGGCGGCACTTGCAGGGGCGCCGGCCCATCAAACGAGCTCGCACCCGCGGCAAAGCCCTCGACTTCATCGAGTCCGTCTGCCAGGTTTACGCCGTGCACGTATCCCATATCTGTCGTCAGAGGCTCATCGCCATACGGCGCTGACACCCCGACGTCATCGTATGTAAGGGGGTCCCGGGGGCGCCGACCATGCTCGGCTTCCGCTCTTCCATAATCATCAACACGCGGGCCTCCTGTAGCGCGAGGCGCCCCGGGTTCCCTATCAACAAAAGCATCGGGCTCGATCGGCACCAGCCGATCGCGATCGGCCGCTCCCTCGCCCGCGTGCCCGCTGCCGCATACGCTGTGCGCGGCGATGACCTCGGTCGCCCCCGCGCGAAACAGTCCTTCGATATCCGACGGGTCGAGCGCTTCTATCAACACGACCACACGGCCCACGCGGCCCTCGGCCGTCAGGCGCGCGACCGTCGTCCGCACATCGGCGGGCTCAAACCGCGCCGCCGCGATCATGGCAGCCCCGCGACGCGACGGAAACGCGCGCGTCATGGCCACCAGACCATCCAAGTCGCCGACGCGCAGCACCTGTGCACCCGCATCGCGGCTTTCGACCTCACGCTGCAGCAGCCCGTAATCACCACACGCGCAGCACGCAAGCCAGATCGCCTTCATCACTCGTCGCCTCCGCTCTTTTTGCCGCGCGCCGTGGCGGGAATCGTCAAGCTGATCGTTCCCTTGCCCGAGGCCCCCAGCAATTCCTTAACGTCGTCGGGATCCGCCGCCAGCGTCACCCACTCGATCTTGCCTTCGCGCGAGGTACCGGCTTCCTCGCTGGTATCAATTACGCGCGCACCGCACAGGCGGTCGGTCACGCCATCCTTTTGCACGTATACGTCCACATAGCTGCCAACGCCCGTGGCGCCACCCACCGAATGCTCGGCATCGACCGCCACCGAAACGGCAACCTTGCCCTTGGGCACCTCGAGCGTGTGGCTCTCGGCCTTGGTGTAGACATCGCAAATCACGGCGTTTTTGGGAATGCGCGAGGTCGTCACGTCGCCGCGCACCTGACGCAGCTCGGTCGCCGCATCACGCGGCAGCAAGCTCGCCAGCCACTCTTGGGTTATGACGTTGGTTTCGTCGAGGGTCTCGCCCGCGTCGATATCGCGCGCCGCAACGCACACTTCGATACGGTCGCCGCCGTATTTCGCCAAGGTCTCGGCCTGGGCCTGATCGGCCTGCGAGCGAATTGACGACCCGTATGCCATGCAAAGGACCGCGGCAAGCACACCCGTGGCCAGGCTGATCGCGATGCGCTTACTCTTGTTCACGGCCGCTCCTCTCATGGCGGTGACGGGCGGGTGCCCGTACCACCATTGTCTGGGCGGCCAAGGCGCAAAACGGCGCGATGGCGATCCTGGGTTTCGCGGTCAAACCAATTGCTGACCAAAAGCTGACCAAGCCGTCAAGCTCACGGCAAGGTTTTGGTCAGCTCGTCGCCAAAACGCCTGTTTCGAGACGTTTCTGCAACAAAAAAGCCGTCTCCCGAGCAGTTAGGAGACGGCTGTCATAGGAAAAATCAATTACAGATGGACATCGGGATCGAGCATTTGGGCACTCACGCGCATGGATGACGCCAGGTTTTGGAACGTCTCCAGACGCAGGCTGTCGATCAGCCCGGCATCTTCGGCCTCGCGAACGGCGCAACCGGGCTCGTGGGTATGCGTGCAATCGCCGAATCGGCACGCGCGCGACGCCTCGACAATCTCGGGGAAGGCGCGCGCCAAACCCCGCTCGTGGCCCACAAGCGGCAGGCTGCGCAAGCCCGGGGCATCGGCAATAACGCCGGCATCGCCCGGCAGCGCCACCATCACGCGTGCGACGGTGGTATGGCGGCCTTGGTCGTCGCGCTCGCGCACGCCGCCGGTAGCCAGCGTGTCGTGGCCCAACAGCGCGTTGAGCAGCGTCGACTTGCCAGCGCCCGACTCGCCCAGGATCATGGCGCAGCTCCCTGCCGGCACGCAGGCGCGCGCCTCGTCCAGGCCGAGGCCCTCGGCAGAAGACGTCACGATCACGCGTACGTCCGGACCCACCAGACGACGCACGCGATCCAGGTCGCGCGCAAGCTCGTCTGCCTCGCAGCGGTCGGCCTTGGTAAGCACCACCACCGGCTCGGCATCGCAGTCGAGCGCCAGCACCAGCGAGCGCGCCACGCGGTCGAGCAGTACCTCGCCGGCGCCGAGTGCCTGCACGATGAGCACGCTATCCACGTTGGAGCAGAGCACCTGGCGCTCGCCGCGAGCGCGGCCGCGCCAACGCTCAAAACTCGTGCGGCGCGGCAGAACGCACTCGATCACGCCCATGTCGTGCCCGGGCGCGCGACGAACCGCCACGCGGTCGCCCACGGCGGGCAGCAGGACTTCGTCCTCGCCACGTGACTTGGCAAACCCCACGGCGTGCTCGGCGCGGAACGTATCGTCGGCAGTCGCCACCAGCGGAAACCCTCGGTCCAGGCGCACCACGGCACCGAGCTGCATCTGCTCGGGCTCCTCGGCATGCGCGCAAAAGTCATCGAAGGCAGCATGCTGAGCCACATCGACCGGCAGGTCATCAAACGCCGGAACATCCTGCAGCGCATCGAGCCCCGGCACACTCGCCAGTAACTCCTCAGCAGATGCAGGGGCTTCGGTCGCGAGCTTCCGACGACGATCGCGCTTAGCCCGCGCCCCCGTCGTCTTTTTCTTCGCCTTAGCCTTAGCCTTGCCCACAAACGCCTCCCAGCAAACAACCACACAACTGAGCAGGTATTTTACCCACAAAAAAGAGTCGGTCGAGCAAATGCTCGACCGACTCACACACTTTCCCTCAGCCTTTTTCATCCGCGCGAGAGAAACCAGCAACGTTACCGCAGGGCCCGCCTGCCGGGAGGGGTTTCCAAAGGGCACATCCTTTTATTCAAAATGAGCTTGCCAAGCAATTGCTCGGCAAGCTCACTTTATTTCCTCAGCCTTTTTTCATCCGCACGGGAGAAAAGCCAGCAAGGATACCGTAGGGCCCGCCCCGGGAGTGTTTTCTTCTGAGCGATCCCGCAGCGCGAAGCGCGAGGACCAGCGAAGAAGAAAACACGCAGGGGCGGGCCTGGACAGGTTAACTTACTCCTTTTCGACCGCGCGCATGATCGCCTTGTAGATCTCCATCAGCGGAATGATCAGGAAGGCCAGGCCCAGCGCGGCGATAACGCCCTTAAGCTCAAGCGTCACGGGACCAAAGAACATCTCGGCAAGCGTCGGCTGCACGGTCACGATCACCGTCAGCACCAGCGCCAGCGCGGCCGAAGCCCACAGCCATTTGTTCTGCTTCTTCATGGTGAACAGCGACGCGCGGCGGCTGCGCATGTTGAAGCAGTGGAAGATCTCGACCATGTTGAGCGTGATGAAGGCCATCATCACGCCTTCCTCGTCGGCGTTGCCGGCGATCATATCGGAGATGTGGATGTAGCCCATGTCAAAGTACACGCCCACAAAGAAGCTCGCCAGCACCAGCACGGTGATGATCAGGCCCTGGACCACGCAGTCAAGACCCATATGTCCGGCAAAGACGCCGTCCTTGGCGTTGCGCGGCTTGCGCTTCATGATGTCGCCCTCGGCGTCCTCCATGCCCAGTGCGAGCGCGGGGAAGCAGTCAGTGACCAGGTTCACCCACAGCAGCTGCACCGGCTGGAAGATAGTAAAGCCGATGAGCGTGGCGATGAACACCGAGAAGACCTCGGCAAGGTTAGCCGAAAGCAGGAACTGGATGACCTTACGGATGTTGTCGTAGATGCGACGGCCCTCTTCGCAGGCACCGATGATGGTGGCGAAGTTGTCGTCGGCGAGCACCATGTCGGC
Source organism: uncultured Collinsella sp. (assembly GCA_934646965.1). Classification (GTDB taxonomy): domain Bacteria; phylum Actinomycetota; class Coriobacteriia; order Coriobacteriales; family Coriobacteriaceae; genus Collinsella. The sequence goes on from CAKUEZ010000055.1 coordinate 12,120, forward strand.
GACGTTCTTGGTGACGTCGGTGCCGGTGATGCCCATGCCCACGCCGATGTCGGCGCGCTTGATGGACGGCGCGTCATTGACGCCGTCGCCCGTCATGGCCACGATCTGGTCACGCGACTTCCAGGCCTCGACGATACGCGTTTTGTGCTCGGGCTGGACGCGGGCGTACACGCCGTAGTCCTCGATGTGTGCGTCGAGTTCCTCGTCACTCATGCGGTCGAGGTCGGCGCCGGTGATGGCCTGGCTGCGGTCGGTGACGATACCCAGCTGCTTGGCGATGGCCACGGCGGTATCGATGTGGTCGCCCGTGATCATGACGGTGCGGATACCGGCGTCGTGCGCCTCGCGGATAGCGTCGGCCACCTCGGGGCGGACCGGGTCGATCATGCCGGACAGGCCACAGAAGACCAGGTCATGCTCGAGCGCGGCGGGGCTGCAGTCGGCCGGGACCTCGGTGTAGGTGCGGCTCGCCAGCGCCAGCACGCGCAGGGCCTCGTCGGCCATGGCCTTGTTGGCGGCCACGAGCTCGGCACGACGCTCCTCGGTCAGTGGAACGACCTTATCGCCCTCGTAGATATGGGTGCACAGGCCGATAACCACGTCGGGCGCACCCTTGGTGTACTGCTCGTACTCGCCGTCCAGGGTCTCGACGACCACGGACATCATCTTGCGGCCGGAGTCGAACGGTGCCTCACCCACGCGCGGGTGCTCGGCGGCCAGGCCGGTCAGGCCCGCCTTGCCGGCGTCGTTGACGAGCGCACACTCGGTCGGCTCGCCCACGGCCTCGCCCAGCTCCTCGTCCCACTGGGCATCGGAGCACAGCGCCATACCGGCCAGGAACTTCTCCTTAGGCGCGGCAAGCTCGTGCTTGACGACGGTCATCTTGTTCTGCGTGAGGGTACCGGTCTTGTCGGAGCAGATGGTCTGCGTGCAGCCGAGGGTCTCGACAGCAGAAAGCTTGCGGATGATTGCCTGGCGCTTGGCCATCTTGGTCACGCCCAGCGAAAGCACGATGGTCACGACGGCGACCAGGCCCTCGGGGATGGCGGCGACGGCGAGCGAGACGGCGACCATAAAGGTGTCGAGCAGCGCAGTCGGGTCGGTGAGGACGTTGCCCACGCCGTGACGCAGGATGTCGACGCCAAAGATCACGACGCAGATGACAATCACCATGATGGTGAGGATGCGGCTGAGCTCGGCAAGCTTAACCTGCAGCGGGGTGAGTTCTTCCTTGGCCTCGGCCAGAGCGCCGGCGATCTTGCCCATCTCGGTGTTCATACCGGTGCCGACCACGACGGCGCGGCCGCGGCCGTACACCACGGTGGAGCCCATGTAGCACATGTTCTTGCGGTCGCCGAGCGGCACGTCGTCGGTGCCCGCGGCAAGCTCGATCACGTTGGCATGCTTCTCGACGGGGACGGACTCGCCGGTCAGGGCAGCCTCCTCGATCTTCATCGTGGCGCTCTCGAGCACGCGGCAGTCGGCCGGGACGGAGTCGCCCGCCTCGAGCATGATCACGTCGCCGGGCACGAGCTC
>CAKUEZ010000056.1 GCA_934646965.1 uncultured Collinsella sp.
TTTGGCATGGTGAGCTATCGCCCGCATAACGTGCCGTTTGTGGCGCTGGGCGCCGGTCTGCTTTGGTTTGGCTGGTTTGGATTTAACGGCGGCAGCGAGTTCAAGGCCGACGCCGTGGCGGCGCTCGCCATTCTCAACACCGTGACGGCCAGCGCAGCGGGCATGGTCTCGTGGCTTGCCGTCGAGCGCGTGCACACCGGTCGCCCCACGCTGGTGGGTGCCAGCACCGGTCTGGTCGCGGGACTCGTGGTGGTCACACCGGGCGCGGGCTTTGTTGAGCCGTGGGCAGCGCTGGTCATGGGCCTGATCGTCTCGCCCGTCTGCTATTTCGCCATCAGCCATCTTAAGACCAAGTTTGGCTACGACGATGCGCTCGACGCGTTCGGTTGCCATGGCATCGGCGGCATCCTGGGCGGCGTGCTCACGGGCCTGTTCTGCGTGCCGGAGCTCTCGTGGACCGGTAAGGGTGGCCTGTTCTACACGGGCGATGTGTCGCTGCTGGTCTCGCAGATCTTGGGCATTGTGGTGACGGTCGTTATCGTGCTGGTGCTCGACCTGGTGATCGCCGCGGTGGTCAAGGCGCTCTTCCACGGCAGCCTGCGCGTGGACGAGGCTGACGAGGCGCTAGGCCTGGATGCAAGTCAGCACGGCGAAAGCGCCTACCCTTCCTTCTCCGGACTCGACTGACGGCTTCCCCAGGCACCGCACCTTGCCGTTCAATCGTCGCTCACGTACCTAAGTACGCTTCGCTCCTCTTTCACGGCAATCTGCGGCACCTGGGAAACCCGTCAAGACCTGTTAGTTGCACTTTTTTGATCTGCAAGGTTGGTTTGTGGCACTTGGGAAACCCGTGCCATGTGAAGGGCAATTCATTTCTTTAACTAAGAGAGGAATTCACTATGAAGAAGATTACGGCGATCGTTCGTGCTGAGAAGCTTGAGGTTCTTAAGGACGCGCTGTTTGCTGCCGATGTTCGTGGCATGACGATTAACCAGGTGCAGGGCTGCGGTGCGCAGCACGGCTGGAAGGAGTACGTACGCGGCAACGAGCTGCTCGTCAACACGATTCCTAAGGTGCAGTTCACCCTCATCTGCGCCGACGAGCACGTCGACGGCATCGTCGACATCATCTGCAACGCCGCACGCACCGGCGCTGTCGGTGACGGCAAGATTTGGGTTGAGCCGGTCGAGGAAGTCATCCGCATCCGCACCGGAGAACACGGTCCCGCCGCGGTGTAGAGCCGACCGCCTGCCATCCGCAACGTTAAAATACCGCAATGAGGTATAAGGCTTGCGTTGCGGATGGGCAGATTATGGGTCGCAATAAATATCCCGAAGAGACGGTCGCGAAGATTCTCGACGCGGCTTTGCAACTTTTCTGTGCGCAGGGCTATGAGGGAACGAGCATCCAAGATATCGTCGATCATCTCGATGGGATGACCAAGGGCGCTATCTATCATCACTTCAAGAGCAAAGAAGAGATTTTTAACGCCTCATTTGATCGGGCGATGGCTCCCGTTGTTGAGCGCCGCCGCGCGACGCTCGGAGCAAGCAATATGACCGGCGCCCAAAAGCTCAAGCGACTTTATGCGCCCGAGTCCGTCGTTCCGCAAATCGAGCTATGGGCACGCATACATCCTGCGGCGGATCCGGTAAAGAGTTCGCGTCTGTTGGCGTTGCAGTATCAGGGTTCATTTGACGAATCGGCGGATGGCTATTTATTGCCGGTGATCGAGGAGGGCATCGCCGACGGCTCCATTGTGTGCGAATGCCCGCGTGAAGCGTCGGAGGCCGTATCGTTGTTGGCGAATCTTTGGCTGTTGCCATTGTTCCGTCCGCTTGAGCCCAAGGAGCGAATGGTCGCTCGCGCGCAATGCTTAGCGCAGATGGCGGCCGCGGTGGGCCTCGACCTGGGGGATGAGGTGCTCCAGACAACGGCTCAGGTTTGGGACGTATGGGACCGCGCTGGGTGGTAATATAGATACCAACGGTATGTAATTGATTTGTGAGGGTAGCCACGGCTGCCCTTTTCAAGTCATTAAATACATACTATCGGTATGTATATGGGGGCGGGCTTATGGCTGGGATGCGAAGGATTAGCGTTTCGTTGGCGCCAAAAACAGTGCAATCTATCAGGCTTTTTGGCCTTCTTGTTGCACAGCTGTGCGCGTATTCGATGTTGTCGGCACTGTGCTTTGCGCTCCCACTTTGCTTGTTCGATTGCAGCTGCTCGTCAACCTTATATGGCGCCGTCGCAGCGATAGCGTTCATACCAGGCGTGCTCGCGACTCCGGTTGGCGGGATCTTGGCGGATCGGGGAAGGCATCGTTGGATCCTTGTGGTCCTTGGCATTGTTCTTATGGCCGCATCGCTGCTGTTTATCCCCATGAGGCGCTCGTTGCCCCTTACGGTCATCGTGGTGGTCATGCTTTGCGTCCAATATATCGTTCAATCGCTGATGAAGCCGATGCTTCAAATTGAGACGGTGCGCATAACGGGCCATGAAAAGGTTGAGCGGGCCACCGCATTGGTCTCGCAGATAACTATGGCGAGCAATATCTTGGGCCCTGTGGTCGGAACGGCCATTTATGGGTGCTTTGGTATCGATGCTTTATGCGAAACCGCGGCGGTGGCGTTTGCGGTGTCAGCTCTGCTGTTTGGGAGCGCACTCAAGCGAAATACCCCTTCTGGGAGGATGGGGGACAGTATGACTCGCACGACATGCCAAAACGATTTTCTGGAAGCGATTCGGTACCTGTTTCAAAATGCATCATTGTTGGTTGTGATTGTACTTGCGGCGGTTTTGAACCTTGAGTTGGTTGGGCTAACGATTGGCGCTCCCGTTATTGTTACAAGCCATCTTGGCATGCAATCGTCCTGCGTTGGGATTATTGAGGCTGCCATGGGCTTGGGTGGCCTTGCCGGCAGCTGCCTGGTTGGTATTTGGCCGCATCGTTTTTCTTTCAATGACATGTGTCGATATGTTGCGATGATCTGCCTTGGAGTCGTGCCGATTATTGTCACGCTACTGTGCGGCGCTGACGGATTTGTGCTTGCTGCGCTTGCGGCCGGTTCGGCATGGGTCATGGTGTGGGCAAGCGTCTCGTCGGTCGAAACCGTTGCATTCGTCCAGCGGGCGGTTCCAATGGAGCTCTGCGGAAAAGTGCTGGCACTCGTCTACATGGCGCTTTCCTGCGCAACGCCTATTGGCCAATTGGCATACGGGCTTGCGTATGATCGATGGGCGCCGGCGTTTGTATTCGCAGCCATGTTGGCGGTTCTGACGCTGACGACGGCGCTGTTTTATCGGCTGAAAAGTCGCTTGTGACGATCGTTTTAACGCGCCGGTCGCCGTGAATTTGCGGAAGCATTGTCCCACCGTGCCGGGTCGCCCTTGTCCGGGCATGCCTCTCCTTCGTCTACAATATCGTGCAGACGAAGGAGAGGCATGCCCATGATTAAGATGTTCGCGAGTGACTTAGACGGAACGCTGCTTAATGCCCTGCACGAGGCCGACGGAACCATTCGCCGCGCCATCCGCGAGTTGACTGAGGCTGGGCTGCACGTGGTCCCCGCGACGGGCCGCTCAACGTTGCCGATCGGCGAGCATGGCTTTACGGGTTTGGCACTCGACGCCTGCTGCTCCAACGGATCCATCGTGCGCGACAGCCATGGCGAGGTGCTCAAAACCTGGACCATCGACCCGCAGGTTACCGAGGAGCTGCTCAAGGCGTTCCCGGATATTTGCTTTGATTGCTCCACGCCCGATGGCATGTTCTCGAGCGGCTCGTTCGAGATGCATCAGGCGGGTTTTAAGAAGGACAGCCCTATCAAGCGCATCGTGATGCGCGGCATGCGCGCGCGTGGCGGCTATCACGAGGAGCAGTATTTCGATCAGTCGATCGGCGACATCCTGCGTCACGATGTTTGCAAGATCAATTGTCGCGTGACCTCGCCCGAGCTGGAGCGCGACCTTAAGGCGTATCTTGCCGAGCGCTCGGACCGCGTGGTCAACGCGCCGTTCGACCCCGTGATGTTCGAGATTACCGACATGGCGTGTAACAAGGGCGAGAGCGTGGCCTGGCTGGCGGGCTACTACGGTATTGCCGAGGACGAGGTCGCGGTCTACGGGGACGGCGGCAACGACATTGCCATGCTCAAGCGCTTCCGCCACAGCTACGCGACCAAGAATGGCAGTGACGCGGCCAAGGCCGCCGCGAGCGCGACCATCGGCAGCTGCACGACCCACGCTGTCCCTAAACACATGCTCGCCACCATGCACAAGCAGAACTCCCGCACCGTTATCGAATAGATGTGACAAGGGGACAGTCCCTTTGTCACATGGGAGATGCCGGCCTTTGGCGTTGATTTTGCCGTGTCGACCCGCCATCAACAAAAATCGAGTTGCGCGGTCCATTGGAGATCGTTCAATGGCTAAAAGCGCCGTTTCGGGATAATTTGCGCCCTGTATAGTGTTTGACTCTGTTTGGCGCGTGTGAAAATAGGCGCGAATACGCCCAAATAAGGCCAAAACCTATCAAATAATTTCAGCGACGCTTTTGCAGAGACGGTAGCGGAACCGCGCAACTCGAAAAATGTAGGCGGCAGTTCGGCGACAAACTCGGGCATGGCAAAAGAACTGTTCCTTCGCCATGCCCGAACTCCGATTTTCTGATATGCGAACAAGCATTCGCATATCTAACTGCGCTTTGATAGAATCGGTATCGTTGACGGCAGTTCCATGTGCCGGGCAGCGCCCTCCATTTGATGGGAGGTGATGCCCATGACCGATTTGATTGATTTCGTGAGACTTCTGACCGCTTTGGTCTCGTTCTTCACGGCGCTTGTCGGCCTTTCCGAGGCACTCAAGCAGCGTTCGAAGCGCAACAGAAGGGGTCGCCGCCGCTAAGGCGTTGACCCCCTAATGCAAACAACGGCGCTACCCAGCTTAGCAGAACTTGGGCTGCCGTCGACACTATTCTACCCACGAAAGACATTTTGGACAATCGGCAATGACGGTCCAAAAAGCTAGGTGCTAAGTGCTAAGTGCTAAGTTAGGTGCTACCTAGACAGACGCCGAATGTGACAAAGGGACAGCCCCTTTGTCACATTCTGGAGTTCTCGACAAGCCAGCGCTCGTAGGCGCGCTGTATGACCTCAGTCTTGTCGGCCTTTTTGCGGCAGCTCTTTTGTTCCTCAATGGCCAGCTCGTAGACATTGCTCTGTTCAAAAGCGCTGGTATCCCAGGCGCCATGCTCAATGCGGGCCCATACGGCGTCAATAAGTTGCTCGAGCTCGGCAATGTCGTCGGCGGTGGCGGTCGTCGAGAACGGCGGGCGTAGCTCGCCCGTTGCCTTGTCGGGTTCCACATAGTAGTCACCCATGGAGGTGACGGTATAGCCGCAAAACTCGGGCGACGCTTCGACGAGCAGCTTGTAGAACTTGAGCTGGCGGTGATAGCCAGCGGGTACCTCCTTGCCAAAGCCGGTCTTGTAGTCGACGATCTGCACCGTTTTAGCTGCATCGTCAACGAGGAGCAAATCGAGAAAGCCAAAGAGCGGGGTTCCACCGACAGTTAGACACTGCATGTTCGCTTCCGTGATGCATCGATAACCACGTACATGCTCGACAAGCCAAGGGACAAACGCCTGGCAAATGCGCTCGAAGCGCTCCGAATAGCGATGGACATCCTCGGGGGCAAAATCGAGCCACGAAATCTGCTGGCGGTATTCGGCCTCAATTGATTCAATCGCCGCTTCGCCATTGGCCGCCATTCGATTAACGATCTCCTCGAGCATCGCGTGAACGATGGTGCCAAACTCGGTCTGAATCGTGGGCGCCGTAGGCAGACGCACGATCTGCTTTTCGGGGAAGTGCAGGCTATTTGCGCATCCAGACTCGTAGGCCACAAAGTTATTGAGCGCTGTGGCAGAGAGAAACTTCACGTCGGTGTGGGGCTCCAAAAGCGCACGGAGCTCGGGCGTGTCGAACACGTAGTTGTCGCGCCATTCGGTTTCGATGGCGGTGCTGAGCTGGTCCGCCTCGACGGTGACTTCGCAAGAGTCGATAAGCCCCGTGAGCTCCTGCAGCGCCGATCCGCCGGCACGGTACAGCTCAAGATGACGTTTGGCGCGCGTAATGGCGACAAACAGCAGGCGACGCGCGTCGTCATCATCCTTTTCGTCACGAATCAGCAGGTTGGACGGGTACAGGCTCATGCCGCCGGCACCTTTGTGCCAGGAAGAGTCGTCGGCGTCGAGCAGGTAGACGCAGTCGAATTCCAGGCCTTTCGAGCTATGCGCGCTGGTGAGGCGAACGGCTCCCGGGGTGCCAAGATCGATCGATGCATCGATGCTCACACCAAACTTTTGAGCGGCATCGAGCTTGTCGACAATATCGGACAGGCGAAGCGCACGTCCCATACGGCGCGCGTCTCCCATTTCACCTTCGGCAAAGGTGAGCAGGGCGCGGATGCCGGCATTGAATTCGGCGGCGCCCAGTGGATCTTGTTCTTTGCAATCCTGATAATAGCCAAGGCTGCTTTCGACAATCTTAAAGAGCAGCGGCCTGACGGGGGAGGCGCTGGCTTCTGCCGCCCATTGCATAAGGCTGTCGTACAGCTCTTTGACGCGGGTGTTATCGCTCTCGTGCATAGCGGCGATCCAGTCACCGTGATGCTCACGCTTGGCGTTGAGCGCAAACGCAACGGATGACGGATGATCTCCGCCCAGCTCGGTGGCGCAAATGATCTGGGGAAGATAGCTACTAGCGATTTCCTTCTGCCCGTGAGCGAGTGCGGTCACACATCGCAGCAACGCCAGCGTCGTCTGCATGCGCTCGGAGGCAAAGAGATTCTGCCGTTCGCGATAGGAGAACGGCACGTTTTCCTTAACGAGGAAGGGGATCAGCGAGCGCAAGGTGGCATGCTTGGCGGAGATGACTACAATTCCTTCGTTGGGGTCTTCGCAGCCATCGAGATAGCCGGCATCGATTCGCTGCTTAATGCTTGCGGCGACGGCAGCGTATTCCTCGGCTTTACTGGTATAGACGTTCTCGCTAAAGCTGACCTGATCGCCTTGGGGCCTAAACGCCTCGATTGACTTGTTCGAGCTGGCATCGAGTCGGTATTCGATCTGCTGTGCGACGGCCTGACCAAGCTCAACGATGGTCGGCGTGGAGCGGTAGTTGGTCTTGAGCAAGATGCTGCGGGGCGAGAATTCGGCAGCAAACTGGTTGGCGCACTCGATTGTGGCGCCCTGAAAACGCATGATTGCCTGGTCGTCGTCGCCGACAGCCATGATATTGGGTATGTCGACGTCGGCGCAGAGCAGCTCGATGATGCGCATCTGGGCACCGTTGGTGTCCTGGAATTCGTCAACCTGAATATAGGTATAGGTGTCTTGGAGCGCTTGACGAAGCGCATTGCTGTGCTCGACGGCGTCGACAAAATCGCCGATCATATCGTCGTAATCGTAGAGATGATGCTGGTCGAGCTCATTTTGGTAGCGACGCACAACGTTGCAAGCAGCCTTAAGCCGTTCGCTTTGCTCGGCAATCTTAAACGTGCGCCCCTGGGAATTGCTGCCTCCAAAGAAGGCGTCGCGCACCTTGGTATATCCCGACGACTTGCCCTTCTCGTCAATAAGCTCGGTTCGGCGAACGGTGTCACGCAACTCAAGGATATAGGGCACGTATGTGCCGGCGGGGCAGTCGACCGGGCGGGTGAGCGACGTGGGCGCCATGCCGCAGGCGCGTTCGACTTCCTCCCCAAAATGCTCCGCCAGTGCAGCGCTTGCCCTTCCGCAGGCAAGTGTAAGCAGCTCGGAATGCTCGGTGAGCCAAGCGGCGGCATCGATATTCTGCTGTGCGATGGCGCTCAGCGTGTCGTAGTCCAGGCCGCTGCGTTTGATCTTGGAGACAAAGCCGATCATCTTGCCAATATTTGGAGCGGGACCGTCTGGTGACCCTCCGCCTAACGGAGAGCCAAAGGGCAGCGATTTAAGCAACCGGTCGAAGATCTCTTGTTGGTGCAGACTCGTGACGAGCGTGTCGGTCGAAGGACGTGCGAAGTACTCGGGATGGCGCGACCTGACGCTGCTCGCAAATCCGTGGAAGGTGTAGACCTCGATGCCGTACGCGTCGCGACCGATCAGCTCAATCAGGCGCTTGCGCATGGCCTCGGCGCCCGCTTCGGTATAGGTGAGGCAGAGGATGTTGCGTGGGGCCGCATCGCGCTTGGCCAGGATGTTTGCCGCGCGCAGGCTCAGCAGCTGCGTCTTGCCGGTGCCGGGACCGGCAATAACGAGCAGTGGTCCATCCAGGCATTCGACGGCTTCGCGCTGCTCGGGGTTCAATCGCTCAAGCGATGCGATGAGTTCGGGGGTCATGTTCACGGCGATATCACCTGTCTTCTTGGTAGAGCGCTCGCGTGTCGTCGAGATATTTGAGATACGTATCGATGGCGCTCTGCGGCTGAACGATTTTAATGAAGGTGCTGAGCTGCAGCAGCCAGCCAAAGAACTGCGGCGACAGCGGGGCCTTGACGGTTGCTAACAAGCGCCCATCCTGGTTTTCAAACACGACGGCGTTGAGCCCGAACTTGTCAATGAGCGGGTTCATCGCACGATCGTTGAGTTCCAGTACCACGGTGGTTTTGTCGGCGGCATAGACGCCAAACGATGGTGAAACGTGATCCTCAAGCACATAGCCCGCAATGCGAGGATCCTTGGTCGCGGGCTCCCCGGACACCTCAACATCGAGCATGCGATCGACGCGATAAGGAGTGAACGGCTGATGGCCCGAGCCGGCGTTAGCCCATTTGTCCCTAAATCCAATCATGTAATAGAACTCGTCGGAGTAGATAAGGCGCACGGGCGTAAGCTCGTAGGTCTTGCCGTCATGATTCAAGGCCTTTTGCTTGGCGGCGTCGTAGTGGAAGTAACGAAACCGAATCTTTCGCCTTTCACGCATTGCCTGCTGAATCAGATCGATGTTGAGCAGGGCATCGGAGTTTTGCATCTTCACACGCGAGGGCACGTCGACGCGTTTGTGCATAAGCTCGCGCTCGCCCAGGCTGGCGAGGCTCTGAAGCTTGCCGATGAGATGGTCGGTCAACTCATCGGTCAAAAACGGCGAACTCTGTACGGCGTCGACAAGCATGATGAGCTCTTGCAGGTCGAGCGGGCGTGAGGCTAGCGCCCATTCCTTGCCAACGCGCTGGTCAACGTCGAGTCCAAAGTCACGAAGCGTTTTCAGGTCGCGATAGATGGCCTTTCGCTCGGCCTCGAGGTCGTAATAGGCGAGCTCCTCGATAATCTGCTGTGTCGTGAGCCCGTGCGTGCTGTCGGTCTTTTCCATCAAGGTTTTAAGCAGGAACAGAAGCCTGAGCTTTTGATTTGGTCTGTTCGCCACGATGTCTCCTTTCGCCGGCAGCGTATCAGCCGGAGATACAAAACAAGACCCGTTATTGGGACTCATTGTAGCCCGTGCGCCCGTAGTATTCGCAGCAACAAGAGCTCGAAAAGGGCGAAAGGTAGGTAAACGGAATCTGATGGCTTGGCTGGCTGGTGTGACATGCACTCTGTTGGCTTGGAGCCGGTTCCGGTTTACAAGGATCAGACAGGAGAAATGCGATGGCAGACATTAAAGTCTTTGCCGAGAATCTTGAGGATTCAACCAAGGAGCAGATCGAGGAGATTTCCAGCTGCCCGGCGTTTGAAGGCGCCAAGATCCGTATCATGCCCGATGCCCATAAGGGCAAGGGCTGCGTGATTGGCTTTACGGCAAACTTGGGCGACAAGGTGATTCCCAACCTGGTGGGAGTCGACATCGGATGCGGGATGTATTGCGTGCCGCTTGCGGAGACCATTGCGCGCGACGACCTCATTCAGTTCAATCGCGATGTGAAGCGCGCGGTGCCCACGGGCTTTAGCCTTCATCGCGACCCTGCCTGCGTACTCGCGAACTTTGACATGGAATCGCGCGATTGGTTGCAGGATAAACGCAAAGTAGAGCGCTCCATGGGCACGCTGGGCGGCGGCAACCACTTCATTGAACTCGACGAGGACGAGGATGGGCGCCAATATCTGGTCGTGCACACCGGCTCGCGCAACATGGGCAAGCAGACGGCGGAGCACCATCAGGCGCTGGCGCAGAAGACGTGCACGGCAGATATCCCCGACGAGCTTAAGTATCTCGTTGGAGATCTTTCTGCCGAGTATCTCGTCGACATGCATAACTGCCAACGCTTTTCGGATCAGAATCGCAAGGCGATTGTCGCACAGATTGTTGAGCGTACGGGAATTCGACTCGACGGAGACGGCTTTACCACCATGCACAACTACATCTCGGAAGGCGGCATGATTCGCAAGGGTGCCATTAGCGCTCATGCGGGAGAGATGGTGCTGATTCCGTTTAATATGCGCGACGGTGCCGTTATTGCACGCGGCAAGGGGAACGAGGATTGGAACTGCTCAGCGCCGCACGGGACGGGTCGCGCGATGAGCCGTACCGAGGCGTTCCGGACGCTCGATACCAAGGTGTTCGTTGACGAGATGTGCGAGGCCGGCATCTACTGTCCGAGCGCATGTGAGACGACGCTCGACGAATCGCCCGAAGCGTATAAGCCTGCGGATGATGTGCTGCGACTCATGGGCCCGACGGTCGATGTTATTCACCGGCTCAAGCCGATTTGGAATTTTAAGGCCACCGGCAAGCGTGGCAGGCGTTAGGGGGCACGATGATGCGAAAGATGAACGCTGGGGGCGACCGAATTGGACGCCCTGTGAGCATGGGCGAGATGTTGGGCCAACCAGGTGTGATGCCGTCGCTGTCTGCGAATCAGCGCGGCGGGAATCGTGGAGAGCGTGATGACGAAGGTTTTGACCTGAGTGGTTTCCACGATCGGCTGGCTTCTGGGCTCGATCGCAGTATGGAGACGCTGGTGTTTGGAGCACCGCGCGTGTTGAAGACCGGTATGCCGGTTGATGACGCACTAGGTGGCGGCGTTGGGCTAGGTAAGCTCAGCGTGATTGGCGGTGCTCATGAAGATGTTTCGAATGTGTTGGCGCATGCGGCCTTGCGCCTGAGCGAGCAGTGCGCCGTGCTTTACGTGCCGATTCGGGAGCGTGAAGAGGATGCGATTGCCCGGCTTATTCGTGCCGAGATGGGCACTAAAGTGCCGGAGGATTCTGAAGAGCGTCAAGTCGAGGCGATTCGCGCAACGATGCGACTTAAGCAACGCAACTTGGGCATCTTTGCCGAAGACGACATGACCATGGACCTTTTAACGTGCTGGCTGCTTGGTGATCGCACGTGGATTACGGCAGCACTGAAAGACGTCGTGGTCGTAATCGACGGACTCGAGATGCTCGACGACAATCGCCCGGTAAATGCGATCCTGCGCGACATGCTCAGCCCAACATCCGCCATCCTGGCAGGCTGTTTCGCGGCGGAGGGCCAAGAGGGCGATGCAGCATTTGCTGAGGCCCACTGCAATGCCGATGTTCTGGTCCGCATAAGTTTCGATGGCACGGAGCCCTCCTGCAAGCGAGTTTTCGGCTGAGGTCATGGCTAATAACAATTGCTCTGCCGGCAGCGCGTCTGTCAGTGGAAAGTGACCGTTCATCTGCCAAAAAGAAGCTTCTAAGTGGGCCAGGAATTACCATAGAAATTAAAGTGTTATGACCTATCAGCGCCATGACTGAACAGCTCTGGGAAGGAGTTCACATGGGTCGTCAAGAAATTTATTTTAATCCGGTGATGGAAGAGGCCAATGGCGTAAATAAAATGGTGATGCCCTACGTGAAAGATGCGGAGCGAACGGCGAATCCATATCAGTTTGACGTGGACCAGAACAGCTTCCCAGTGTTTAGCGATAAGAATATTAGATTTGTTCAGACCATGATCGAACATAACTCGTCTTATGACATAGCAGACGAGACATTGGTTAGCAAAATGTACAGTGCCGTTCTTAGCGGTGATGAAGATGCCATTAAACAGGCTGTTTATTTCACCAATAAAGTGAACTCAACTCATTTGGCGGTACTGGGCAAGAGATATAGCGATGCGATCAAAGCCGGTGAAATCAAGAAAGTCGACTTCGAAACTGATATTCCTCAACTTGAAGAAAAATACAAAGAGAGTTCTCAAAAGGGTAATAGCTCCAATAGTCGGAAGTCTGAATGGTTGTTGACCGGTGGTGCAGCGTTAACCGCTCGTGAGATTATTAAAAACAAAGATGAATTAATAGAAGCCTTGAGGGACGATTCGAATGACGAGGGTGAGCACGGAGGCGCTAAGGCGGTGTATCTTATTGCTCGATATGCTGAGAATTATTTGCGTGATGAGGGTCTTACCGATTTTAAGAAAAACAATGTTTCATTTGCATCGAAATTCTGTCACCACACATGTATAAAAGGCGGACTTGGGGATAGATATTGTATCTATGACTCAGTTGTCGGGGAGGTTCTTCCCTATTACATTTGGGCCTATTCTGATCATATCGATACCGCAAAAGTAAGCTATTCAAAGCTGAAGAAGTTGATTTCGGATTGCGTTAATAACGATCGGGCTACGGGTTACCAGGAGTACCGCGAGCTATATAGAAGCGTATGCGATGGCGTGAACCTCTGGCGAGGCAAACATCTGGAAGCGCGTTCGTCAGACGACTCTCTGGCGATCGAGCCATTTGAAGGCAGCATTGGCTTCCAGGAGGTTGATAGGCTTATTTGGTATTACTTCAAGGGCCGTCGTCTTGACGAAGCCAAGAAGGAAATGAGGAAAATCATCAAGTAGGTCCAACGTTCGATTGATTAACGGGAAAGCCCCGTCCAGGTTCGACATTATGTGCAGAGCTTGGGTGGCTCAAGATGCTTCAACTTCGCCCAAAGATATTCTGATTCTCGTTCTTGGGCCGTGCCTGGTTTGGGCACGGCCTCTTTCGTGTCTATGAAGATTCGAATGCTGAATTGAGATATGGGCAAGACCTACTGATGGGGATCGCTGCGGTTTCCGTATCTTCCGTCATCGAGCGCGATGCCGATATATGTCCAGCCAAATCGGCTCTTTCTCTTTGTGGCTGGAACATTCTTCTAACAGGTCATCTATCCGGTTCAGCTCGATTGCTTGCAGGGCCGCGTACTCTTCCGGCAAGGGCCCCGTCATTTTCCTTGCTCTAAACACGGGCGATAGCATCAGGTTCGTGTGCGCCCATCCGGCAAAGCAGCTGCCGTAGGGGATTGATCCGCAGCTGATCTGCCCATTGCTATCAAGGTACAGACAGTCCAATTTCGAGTTTGCCACCAAGCAATAACAGGGTCCCGGCGCCCATGGGCGGCAATCAATCTCGAGAATGTCGCCCTTTTTGTACGGCGTGGGCAGGTCAATGTACGCCCCTTTAAACCACGGACCAAAGATTCCACCTACGATGCAGTCGAGCACCTCGCCGCATTCGCCCTCTTCCTCCCTGCAGATGTATTGGATTTCTCCAGCGCCATTGGCGTAGTAAGTGCAGTCCGGCTGCAGAAAGCCATCGTAGGGATACGAACAGCTCGGGTCGTTAGCAAGGTTGAACAGCTCAATCATCCAATACGAGGCGGACAGATCTGTGTCTCCGTGCCACTTTTCTGCGTATGCCTT
>CAKUEZ010000057.1 GCA_934646965.1 uncultured Collinsella sp.
AGGCTTAGAGAAGCTTCTTGAGCTCCTCGGCAACAGCCTGGACCTGCGTGCCGATGATGACCTGGGTAGCACCCTTGTCCATCTTCATGACACCCAGAGCGCCAGCCTTCTTGCAGGCAGCCTCGTCGACCAGAGCGGAATCGCCGAGCTCGAAGCGCAGGCGAGTAGCGCAGCAGTCAACGGTCTTGACGTTCTCCTTGCCACCGACGGCAGCGAGAACATCAGCGGCCAGCGTGGCGAACTTCTCGTCACCGGTGGCGGAAGTGGAGACAACCTCGGCATCCTCATCCTCGCGACCAGGGGTCATGAGGTTGAACTTGGTGATGGCGAAGCGGAACACCAGGTAGAAGACCACGAAGGCAGCGATGCCCAGGGGAATGATCATCCAAGTGTTGGCAGCAGCCGGGAGGCTCGCGGAGAACAGGAGGTCGGTAGCGCCAGCAGAGAACATGAAACCAGCACGGAAACCAACATAGTAGGTAATGATGGTGAAGATGCCGTACAGGGCAGCGTACACGACGTAGAGCGGGAAGCACAGGAACATGAAGCCGAACTCGAAGGGCTCGGTAACGCCGCAGACGAAGGCGCAGATAGCAGCGGAGACAACCAGGCCGATAGCAGCCTTCTTGTTCTTAGCGGTCTGAACCATAGCCAGGGCAGCACCCGGGATACCGAACATCATGCAGGGGAAGAAGCCGGACATGTACATGCCGAGGCTCCACTTAACGTCAGCAGAGGTCTCGCCAGCCCAGAAGTGGGTCAGGTCGCCCAGGCCGATGGTGTCGAACCAGAACACGTTGTTCAGAGCGTGATGCAGACCGGTCGGGATAAGCAGGCGGTTGAGGAAGGCGTAGATGCCAGCGCCGATACCGCCCATGGCGACGACGCCCTCACCCAGAGCAACGAGGGCACCGAAGATGAGGGGCCACACGAAGAGCAGGACGACGGAGACGACGATGGAGACGACAGCGGTCATGATGGCGACACAACGCTTGCCGGAGAAGAAGGCCAGCCAGTCGGGCAGACGGGTGCCCTTGAACTTGTTGTAGCAGGTGCCGCCGATGACAGCAGACAGGATACCGATGAAGGAGTTGCCAGCGATCTTGGAGAACGCAATGCCCTCGGTGGTAGCGAGCCAAGCAGTCTGAGCGTCAGCATCCATACCGCGGATGGCACCAACGACAGCAGGATCCAGGAGCTGCTGGATCATCAGGAAGGCGACGAGGCCAGCGAGGCCAGCGGTGCCATCGTGATCGTCAGCAAGGCCGACTGCGGCGCCGACTGCGAACAGCCACGCCATTTTATCGATAAGAGCGCCACCTGCCTTGATGAGCAGGAAGCCGGCGGTATAGGCAAAACCGGTAGTGTCACCGGCAGCGCCCATGGCTGCGGGAGCGAGCAGGTAGCCCACGCCCATAAGAATACCTGCGACGGGAAGCGCCGCGACGGGAAGCATCAGCGCTTTGCCGAGCTTCTGGAGGTACTTCATCATATTGGTATCTCCTCCAACCTTTCTTTCGTTGTTTACCAACGAGTTCCATGTCCGCGCCTTCTGCATACCGGCTTCTCCGCTTGCCGGTTTTTGACGCAAACTTAGTCAACCCAGTCCCTTTTCTCGGGTTGCTGGTATGTACCGTAGCACACACCTCATTCAAACGTCCACCACATTTCGTTCAAATTACTTTTTGGTTGCCAAACGGTTATTTTTGGCCTGTAAACGGTAGTTTCCGCAGGTAGACATGTTGCCAATCTTTCGTTACCAAAATAATTCTTAGTAATTTCCATTCGATTTCGGATCAAAATTGGTTACTACCAGATGAACAGTGGTACCACATTGTTACTACCAGTTGGCCTGAAATCGTTTGCGCTTTACATGAATAAAGTGGGTCATTATTTGTATATGGGGTGTCCGTAAAACCCACTCCCCCTTAACGCAAAACCCCGCCAGAACGACGTCCGTTCTGACGGGGTTTATCAGATAGATCGGCTATGCGCTCGCTAGCTCGGACAAACCTTTACGCAAACAGGCCGTAGATGCTGATGTTGGCCTTGGCGTACAGGCCGTTGGCGTACTCGGTCCACTTGGAGCTGGCGCTCGAGGCCTGGGACGAATACTGCTGATAGGCAGTGTAGTAGGCGGTCATGGCCTGCTTATAGGTGGCGCTATCGGCGGTAAAGGCGTCGTCGGCAAAGGCCTTGGCATAGGTGCTGTCGGCGTCCTTCCAGGTGCCCTTCGAGCTATCCCACTCATCGCCGGCAAGGTTAATGATGTAGTCGGCGTAGTCCTTGCTCGCGGTCTCCTCGTTGCCGTCAGCAGGCTCGGTCGGAGCGGTCGGCATGCTCGCGGAGGTGTCGCCCACCTTCTTCTTATAGAGCTTCTGCAGCGTCGCGGACTGGCGGACAATCTGCTTGGCCTGGTCCTTGGACACGCCATACTGCGTGGCCATGGTCTTGTAGTCAGAAGTGCCGATGGACTCCTCGGCGTACTTCTTCATCTCCTTGGAAGAAACGGTGATGCCCTCGTCCTCGGCAGCGTCGAGCAGAATCTTGTTGCGCACGTAGGACAGGATAACGTCGGCAGAAGGAGCGGTGTAGTTGCCATCGCTATCCTTGACGGTATCGAGGCTGTACTGGCTCTCGATGGCCTCGCGCGCGGTGATGTCACTCTTCTTGCCGTTGTAGCTATAGCTTGCCACGGTCGAGTCGAGCTGATCCTCGGTCAGGGTCGAAGAGCCAACGCCCTTGCCGCCAAAGCCACCATTGCCGATAAAGAAGCCAACCACGGCAGCGATCACGACAGCAACCACAAAGGCGGCAATCATCGTCTTCTTGTGCTTGGAAGCGTGGTCATCCTCGTCGGAATCGGCCTCGTCTTCCTCGTCCTGCGGCTCGGGCATGAGGTTCTCGTCGGCGGCGTCCGCGGCAATCTGAGCCTCCAGACGGGCGTCCTCTTCCTCGGCGGTCGTGCCGGCGGCAATGTGCTCGGCAGACGTACCGGCGACCAAGTTGATCTTCTCTTCCTCGTCACCGTCGGGACCCTCGCCGCGTTCGATAATCTGGATGCCGTCGATCTCGTCCTTCTCGTCCTTCTTTTGAATCAGACCCATAGTCAGTTACTCCTTGATGGGAAACAAAGTCCTCAATAGAATACGCCCGACGGAGCGCCGGGCGTATTGTTTCTTAGGTTATACGCAAACACTTAAGTACTATTTAGGCGTTTGCGGGCCATTTGCTTTAGGCCAGGTGCGCGATAACGGCGTCGGCGAAGGCCTGCGTGCCCACGGCGCCCTCAACGGAGCCGGTCTGGGCGCGGCGCACGTCACCGGTAACCTGCTTGCCCTCGTCGAGCGTGGCAGAGACGGCGGCACGGATGCGGTTGGCCGCGTCGTTCTCGCCCAGGTGGTCGAGCATCATCGCAGCGGAGAGGATCTCGGCCGTGGGGTTGGCGATATCCTGGCCGGCGATATCGGGCGCAGAGCCATGCGTGGCCTCGAAGATGGCGCAGTCGGCACCGATGTTGGAGCCGGGGGCCATACCCAAGCCGCCCACCAGGCCTGCGCACAAATCGCTCACGATGTCGCCGTACAGGTTGGGCAGCACCAAGACATCGAAGTCGTTGGGGTTCTGGACCAGGCCCATGCAGGTGGCGTCAACGATCTTGTCGTTGAACTCGATATCGGGATAGTTGGCGGCCACCTCGCGCGCGACGCGCAGGAACAGGCCATCGGTCGCCTTCATGATGTTGGCCTTGTGCACGGCCGTCACCTTTTTGCGGCCGCAGCGGCGGGCATACTCAAAGGCGTACTCCACAATGCGGCGGCTCTTGGCGATAGAGATGGGCTTGATCGAGATAGCGGAATCGGCAGCAAAGGTCTTCTGGCCCGAGCGCTCGACGAGCTGCGAGAGCTCCTCAACCTCGGCAGCGCCCTCGTCGAACTCGATGCCGGCGTAGAGGTCCTCGGTGTTCTCGCGCACAATGACCAGGTCGACGTCGCGGAAACGCGAGCCGTCGCCCGGCTGCGACAGGCAGGGGCGCACGCAGGCGTACAGGTCAAAGTGCTTGCGCAGGGCGACGTTGACGCTGCGGAAGCCCGTGCCGACCGGCGTGGTAATGGGGCCCTTGATGGCAACCTTGGTCTCGGCGACCGCATCGAGCACGTGCTGGGGCAGTGGCGTGCCAAACTCATCCATGACGCCGGCACCGGCCTCCTGGACGTTCCAGTTGATCTGGACACCGGTGGCCTCGACCACGCGGCGCATGGCCTGCGTAATCTCGGGACCGATACCGTCACCGGGAATCAGGACTACATCGTGCGCCATAATCTGTTACTCCTCGTCTTCGGCGTCGTCAGATTTTTTAACGCTAGCACGCTTCTTCTTTTTGGAGAGATCCAGGCCAAAACGTTTAACAAGCATTTCGCAAATCTCGCTCGAGCGGGCCTTGAGATAGCTGCCCTTGCCGTTCTCGGCGTCGAACTTCAGGCGCAGCGCGAGCTTCTCGGCAACCTCGGCGTCGATCTCGCCCTGGCCAAACTCGTACAGGCAGCCGAGCATGTCGCGATACTCAAGGTCGCCGTGGTAGCACTGGATGGCCTCGTCCAGGATGGGCCAGGCCTCGCGCGAACGCTCGACGCTCGTGGCGCCCCACACGCACAGCAGACGGAAGGCGGCGTAGCGCAGCGTGGAGGAAAGCTCGTCGAACAGCGCGGTCTCGGCGCCCTCAAAGGCATCGCCCATCTGCTCGGGGCAGGTGGTGGCGAGCGCCGCCAGGGCATCGAGGGCCTCCCAACGGGTCTGAGCCTCGGGGCGGTCGAGTGCCTCGATCAGCGCGGGCACGCAGGGCACGACGCGCTGCGGGTCGCGCTCGGCCAGCAGGTGCAGCACGCGGGCGGCAAACTGGCGGATGCGGCGCGTGGGGCAGCCGAGCTCCTGGACCAGACGGTCGACGGCGTTCTCGTTCTCCTCTGCCAGCTGAAGCTGTGCCAGCTCCTCGTCGGTGAGCTGTTCGTCTTTGTTTTCTGCCATAGTTACCTCTTCTTATTTCTTAGCGTGCTTGTCAGCACCCTTGCTGTCATCGGTGACCGAGATGAGCTGTCGGTCGGCAGCGCCGTTGCGACGCGCGCGGCGGCGCTCCTCGGCGTCGCCCGCATCGGCGGCGGCGCGGTGGGCCTTGTTGACGTTAAAGACCTCGTCATGTTTGCGCCACGGGCCAACGGACTCGCCAAAGCTCATCTTAAGGCCGGCGATAAAACCGCCGAGCCAGCCGATCGGCGCAAACTGCACCAGCGGGAACAGCGAGAACACCCAGGTCAGCAGGATGACGGCCGCCGCGCCCGCAAAGTTGGCGATCCAGTAGTCGCGCTTGGTGATGACGCGCTTTTCGCAGGCCCACTGGCCGCACAGAAAGCCGATGTAGATCGCGAAGATAAAGAGCACCAACGCGAGCACTACAAACGTCCAGCTCATGGGCGCTACTCCTCGTGATGATGGCCGCAGCAGCACTCGTGGCCGTCATCGTGGCCGTGGCCGCCGCAGCACTCGTGGTCCTCGCCGTGGTGGTGGCCACAACCGCACTCGTGGTCGTCGCCGTGCTCACCGCAACCGCAGCCGTCCTCGTGAGCGCCGTGCTCCTCGGGGCGATACTGCGACCAGTCCAGACCGGCGGCGATGGCGTCGGCCTCCTCCTTGTAGAGCACCGTGATGGCCTGGGTGCCCAGCTTGGCGCCACCGATGGCGTCGAGCATGTCGTAGAGCGTAAAGGCCACGTCGGCACCGGGCAGTGCGAGCTCGCGGTCGTCGGCGTAAGCGAGCGCCAGACGCAGGTCCTTAATGAAGTGCTCGACCATAAAGCCGGGCTTGTAATCGCCGTCGAGCGCCTTGGGCGCCAGGCTCTCCATGGCGCCGGACTTACCGGTGCCGCCCAGGATCATCTCGCGGGTCTTCTCCAGATCCAGGCCACTCAGCTCGGCAAATGCCATGGCATCGGCCATGCCGACCATGCAGGCGCCCAGCGACACCTGGTTGGCGAGCTTGGCCGCCTGGCCCTTGCCGGCGCCATCGAAGCAGCAGATGTTAGCCGCGAAGGTGGCAAGGATGTCGCGGACCGGCGCGATGTCGTTCTCGGTGGCGCCCACGATAGCCGTGAGCGTGCCGGCAATCGCGCCCGACTCGCCGCCGGTGACGGGGCAGTCAAACGCCATGCGGCCGGAGACCTGGGCGGCCTCGGCAATGTCGCGCGCGAGCTCGGGCGAGCTCGTGGTGAGGTCGATCAGGATCGCGCCCGGCTTGGTGCAGGCCAGCAGGCCGTCGCCCGCCAGGTAGAGTTCCTCGACCTCGGAGGGATAGCCCACCATGGTAAAGACGACATCGGCGTTTGCCGCAGCCTCGGCCGGCGTGTCGGCCCAAGCGGCGCCGCGCTCGATAAGCGCGGCGGCCTTGGACTTGGTGCGGTTGTTGACCGTGACGGGATAGCCGGCATCCAGGATGTGGCCGGCGATGGGGGCACCCATGATTCCGGTGCCGATGAATGCGACGGAGAGCTTGTTTGCCATGAAACCTTTCCTTTTGGGTTGGGTGTTGTTACCAGGTTGAATACTCGGCGCCAGCGTTTGGGCCGTGACTTGAGGGCGCTTGTGGGCGTAGCGCCTGTCTACTCGCCGCGCACGCGACGCGCGATGCGATCGGAAAGCGAGGCTTTCTCGGCGCGGTTCTTGCCCCAAAACGCGCAGGCCACCATGCCGGGGCCCACGTGCGAGCCGATGGTGGGACCTACGGAGCTGCGGATGATCGTGACGTCGGCGCAACCTTCCTCCTTGCGGATGGCGGCCTCGAGCCAATCGCCGTCCTTCTCGGCGTCGGCCGTCATGATGGCGATGGGCATGGTGCGATCGGGCACATAGTTCTCGCGGAACGACTTGAGGATGGACTTGAGTGCCTTCTTGCGGCCGCGGTTGACACCGATCAGTGACAGGGAACCAGCCAAGTCGTAGGAGAGTTCGGGCTTAACGTCGAGCTTTGCCGTGAGCTGCGCCGCCGCGGGCGGAATGCGGCCGCCGGCAGCCAGCGCGTCAAAGCTCTCGAGCGTAAAGTAGCCGTGGACGTAGGTCTTGGCCTCGTTTGCCCAGTCGACCAGCTGCTTGGCGGTCAGACCCGCCGAGCGCTGACGGACGGCCTCGAGCGCCAGGAGCTCGCCGGTCGCGCAGGGCAGGGCGTTGTCCACCACGTACAGCTCAAAGTTGGGATACTCGGCGCGCACGGCATCTGCCGCCTGGCACGCGGAGTTGTAGCTCGACGACAGCGCCGAGGTAAAGCACAGGTAGACCGTGGGTGTGCCCTCTTTGGCGCACTCGGTAAAGAACTCGATATAGCGACCAAGCGACACAGCCGAGGTGGACACGCGGGCGCCGGCGCGCATGCGGTCGTAGAACTCCTTGGGCGTGATGCTCGACCAGATGTCGTCCGTGCGCTCCTCGCCATCGATGATGAAGGGGAAGCCCAGGATATCGACATCGAGGTTCGCGGCGACCTCGGGGCTAAAGTCGCAGCAGGTATCGACGACGATGCGGCAGCGGTCAGAATGGCCAGCGGATGCAGCCTTGTCCATCAAAGCGACTCCTTACGTAAAAAGGCGGCCACCCGCATGGGATGGCCGCCAGCCGTTAACTCATGCAAGTTAACGTATTTTACTCGTCAAGCGTTTCGATACGGGGCTTGATGATGCCATATCCACCATTCTTACGGTGATACACCACATTGATGAGGCCCGTCGTCGCATTCTCGAACACGTAGAAGTCGTGGCCCAGCAGATCGGTCTGCACCAGCGCCTGCTCCTCAGTCATCGGGGTGACGTCGATGACCTTCTCGCGGACGAGCAGGTCGTCGTCCTCCTCGGGCAGCAGCAGGTCGGCCAGATCGTCGACACGCTCAACCGGCGCGACGTCCGCGGCGCTGGCGCCACCCTGACGGTTGTCCACGACCTTGGTCTTGAACTTGCGCAGCTGGCGGGTGACCTTATCGGCGGAAAGATCGATGGCGGCGTACATATCGGCACCGTGCTCGGCGACACGAATCACGGAACCGCGGGCGCGAACCGTGACCTCGACGATTGCCGGGTTGGGGTTCGAGGGGTTCTTCTCATAGCGAAGTACAACGTCGACCGTCATGGGCTCGATATCGAAAACCTTGAGCGCCTCGCCGATCTTCTCATCCACATGCGCACGCAGAGCATCGGTTACCGTCGTCTTGCGTCCAGAAACCTTGATATCCATACGTGGCTCCAATCTGCCTCGGGGACTTACTGTACTGGCTATGTACCCATTGCCGTGCATTTAATCACGCGGATTCTCAAAGACCCGAATAACGATTGCTTTGTACCGCATACCGAAGTCTCGCACTTTTCCATGGCAAAGTGCGCTATGGGAGGGCGCTGGCGACTTTGTATTTGGTCCCGAAAATTGGCTTTGACCTGCTGGTTTTATGGAAATGAAAAAGCCGGGCTCCCCTGGTGGAGAAGCCCGGCAATGCGTGTTGAAACCGTGAAGAGGTGTCCTTTCCAGCGTATAGGAGACACCACCCCTAGCAATAACTAGCTGTTAAGCTTGTTAATGTCGTCGTCGGTGATGGTGCCCTCCTGGCTGGACGATTTGTCCTCGGAGGATGTACCCTCGCGGCCCGAATCGGAGGATTCATCGCCGGAAGACACGGTCTCGCTGGATCCAGAGCCAGCCGACTGCACGCTGGCGCCCGAAACCGTCTTGGCGGTGAGGTCATAGGGCATCGTGCCATACCAGACAGAGTGAACCGCCTCGAGCGTACCATCGGCAGTAATACCGTCGAGGGCATCGCTCACGGCGCGGCACAGCTCGTCGTTGGCCGCGAGGCCTGCGACACCGAGCGTCGAGGGCGTCTCGAGAGCGCCGACGTAGGAGACCTGGCTCATCAGGCGCGCAAGGTAGCCGCCAGCCGTGGAGTCGCAGATCACGTAATCGACCTCGCCGGACTCGAGCGCCTCAAAGCACTCGTTGATGTTGGAGAAGGTCTTTTGATTGGCAGTAATGCTCTGCTTGGCAAGTGCCTCCTGCGAGGCCGAGGAAGTCTGAACGCCCAGGGTGGCTGTGTTAAGCGTTTCGGTGGAAACGCTCAGCGACTCGCCGTCGCTGGTCTTTCCGAACACGGCGGCAGCGTCATACAGGCAGGTGCCAAGCGTGCTGACGTCGCCGTCCGTGGAGCTGACGTCACCGATGAAGATATCGGCCTTTTTATCGCCGAGCGCGGAACCGGCAGAGGACGCATCGACGAAGGCGACCTTGAGACCCATGCGGCTTGCAAGGGCGCGAGCGGCATCGACCGCGTAACCCGTGAGCTCACCGTCGGCGCCCTGCATGGCCTGCGGGGCATCGGAGGTGTCGAGGGCGACCGTCAGGGTACCGGGAGTGACCAGGGCATCATCCGACACCGTGGGGGCGACGGCATCGTGCTCGATCTGGTCAATCGTGGGCGTCGTGAACGTGGACAGTGGATTGAACGCGCATCCGCTCAGGCCCAATACGGCGATGACCGCCGCAGTCCCAGCGCCTAACCGAGCCGCGTGCATCAAGCTGCCCCTCATCATGTCCACTACCCTGCCTTCTGAGTCGTATACGATCCGTGCGTTGCGCGGAATATCGGGTTGTTCCCACCAGCTGACCTGGTATTTGACCCCACACTTGCGCACCGGGGTGTTTGCTCGGGAGGCCGCAGCCACCTTCACGACTGGCCCGCTCGCCCGCGAGGCGGTATTGCCCCAAAGAAAGTAGAACGGACGGTACGGCTTACATCTAGGACGCGCCATGATCGCGCCGCGCGTACGCGGTCGCTTACGTGGATCCCTTTGACCGCGTCTGTCTTGGACTAGGATGGACATTTCGTCCGTCCGCAACCACAGCCTGGCAGGAACGTAGCGCATTATAGCTAAGTTCAAGCTAAAGTTTAAGGTTAGGGGCGCCATTCGCACCGTGAGCACAGATTTTGCAGGTTGAAATGGGCTATTCGTGCCCCCATGAAGCCCGGAGCTCCCCTGCGGGGAGCTCCGGGGCACCCGTCTTAGGGTGCCGTGGCCAAAAAATAGCAAATATGAGTACTGTTACCAATTTAGTCGCAGCGTTTTTCAACCTCACGAGCAGGTTTCGATCTCAATTCGCCCTGCTTAGCGTCTAGATACTCCACATTTGTTTATTATCTTCTTACTTTTTGGCGGTTCCGCGTCCAAAATTCCTTGATTTTGCTGCTACTAATTTAGTGACAGTACTCA
The DNA here is from genome assembly GCA_934646965.1 of uncultured Collinsella sp. Taxonomy (GTDB): domain Bacteria; phylum Actinomycetota; class Coriobacteriia; order Coriobacteriales; family Coriobacteriaceae; genus Collinsella. The sequence continues at coordinate 10,289 of CAKUEZ010000057.1, forward strand.
TATTTGCCATTTTTTGGCCAGGGCATATAAGTAACCCCCTGTATTCAAAGCAAAATCAGGCAGGTTTAAGCCCAAAACACGCCCGTAGCGTGTTAAGCAACGCCTCTTGCTTCTTCCTGCGGGCGTCGACCCGGTTCCGGTACCGCTTTCGCATGCGTTGATGGATGCGCCATGCGAGTGCTTCCATTGCTTCCATGTCGCAAAGCATCTCGTTGTTGACCGTCGCGACCTCGATTCCCATAGTAATCAAGCCTGTGTTACGTTTTTCGTCGTGGATACGTCCCCTCCGGGAGGAATGGCCCAGCTCACCGTTGTATTCCAGGTCAAACCGGGCCGCTTCCTGATACGCATCGCAAATTGCATGAGGCATCCCCGAGATTGCCTGCGCACGGTCGTCGAACTCGATCTTGTAGTCGGTCTTAAAGGGACCGCAGGCAAATCCGCCATAGGAAAACGGAAGTGAAAACAGAGCGAGCATGATGCATTCCATGGGTGAGCGCAAGTTTTCTGACAAGTAGGGACACAGACGCTGCAGCTGTTTGGCAGCGCTTCCCCTGCATACCGCGAGGTAATCCGCCAGCCGCTCGGGCGTCAGTACCGGCTCGACCTCAAAGTAGCCCACGTCTGCCGGTTGGTCCTTGTCCTTTGCAAGTTTGTTCGCAACAGGCGAGGTGTAGGGAGGCAGAAACTTTCCGCGATCGCTCAGCGAAATCTTGGAGCACAGTTCTTGGGCCAGGGCAAATGCTTGGATGCAGCCAACCTCGCGTGTAACGGCAACGCAAAGAGCCTCGGGAGACAGGCTGTATACCCCCGGCTCCACCTCTAGAATCGAGCCGACAGGCAATCCGGAGCACACGGACCAGCTCGCGCCGGGAATGCGACGGCGCTGCACTGCAGACCCCACTAGCAGACACAAGTCTTCTTGCACCTCGCCGCTTTTGGCTCCAATTCGCACCAGATCGGGAAGGTTGATATCCTCGGCCGAAGGCGATGATGCACACAGCACACGGCGCTCCTCCTCGAGCTCGAGGTCCTTCCAACCGATGTAGCCCATCTGCCGGCGCTCGGCGCGCATCATGCGCAACGCCGAGGCGCCCGTCAGGATTACGGAAGCCGCGAGCTGTTTGCCTGTCGGCAGGCCGCGCTGGTTGATTTTAACCGCCACATGAACCACCCCTACCAAACACGTGCGATAGCGAGGCCGTCTACGGCTACGGCGCCGGCGCGCTTAAGCTCCGCCGCAGCCGCTGCCATGGTCGCGCCCGTGGTGATGACGTCGTCGATGAGCAGTAGGCGACGGCCCCGCACGTCCTCGACCGTCTCGTACATGCCTCGGGCGCGCTCGCGGCGCTCGTCACGACCGAGTTCGCGCTGGTCGCCATGGCCATATTTGACGAGGGCATCGAGCAGGGAAACACCGGACAACTCGCAAAATGGGCGCGCAATGGCTTCCATATGATCGAAGCCGCGCCGCCGAAACGCCGCCGCCGTCGCAGGCACAAACACCACCGCATCGGCGCCAGACAACACACCGCCGTAGCGATCGGGTGCCGCGGCCTGGGCATGTAAGGCGGTGTCGTATAGCAGCTCTGCCAGATACGGCGCCAGGCGTCGCTCGCCCGCGTCTTTGTACGCTTTAATGATCCGCGGCAGCGGATGCGTGTAAACAGCACACGCCAGGCAGCGATCGAGCGCCTCGGCCATTGCCGAGGACGCGCCCTCGACCGAGCACTCGGTGCACAGCAAGTCTCCAAACGGAGCGCCACATCGGGTGCAACTGTGACATGGGTCGATAAGCGTAAGTGCGGCCAAGCAATCTTGGCAAATTAGCGCACCGGCGCGCTCGCAGCCAGCACAGCGCGTGGGCGACAACGCTTCGAGCGCCTCGTGGGCCGCGCGCTCGGCGAACGGTCGCAATCTGTCCGCAAGCGGCAGGTAAGCACCACCTTGCAGGCGGTCCAAAACAGTTACATAGCTCTTCATGACACAACCCTCCCTACGCACGAGCGCGGGGAGGGTTGCCGATCAGCGATATAGTACCCCGGAGCTTTCCGGGCTAGACGAGCAAAACCGCGTGCGGGCGCTACTCGCCGGCAGGCGGCTGCGGCGCCGACGAAGACGGGGCCGAGCCCTCGCCACCATCCTGGCGCGGCTTGCGGGAACGACGGCGGCGACGGCGCTTTTGGCTCTGGTCGGCAGAACCTTCGCCGTTGCGGTTCTCGCGCTGCTCGCGTTCGTCGCGCGTGGCCTTGGCAGCCGCTCCCCCGCCATCTCCGGGGCGACGGCGCGTGACCTTGACCTCGCCATCCGAGACCTGATCGGCCACGGAAGGCACCGAGGGCTTCTGCTGAGCGCCCGACGAGTGGCGACGGCGCGGGCGCGGGGTGCGCTCGTCATCGTTGCGCTGCTTGGGAGCCTTGTCGGCGGGCGTATCGGAGCCCGAGCCGCCCTTGGGAGCGGCACCGGCCTCGCGAGCGGCGGCAGCGCGGAAGGCGTCCTCGCGCTCCTCGCTCGACAGATGACGGCGACGACGGCGCGTGGGATTCATGCCACCGCCGCGATTCTGCTGCTGGGGCTGCTGAGCCTCGCGCTCGCGGGAAGCGTTCTTGCCCGCAGCTGCGGCCTCGCCGGCATCGCCCGAGCCCGCGCGCTTGCGGCGGCGACGGCCACCGGCGGCCTCCTCGGCCTCGGGCGCCTCAGCCTTGCCGCGGCCCTTGCCACGACCACGACCCTCACCCTGGCTCTGACCGGCACGGGCGTCGGAATCGGCATCGCGACGACGGCGCTTGGGCATCGACGTTCCGGCCAGACGGTCGGCACTCGACAGGCCATCGCCCACGTCGACGCCGTTCTCGCGGTCAAGCTCCATGAGCGCCAGGCGCATCTCGGGCGACTCGATACGCTCGAGCACGTCGCGCGTCACGCAGTCGGGGCGGCAGTTGCAACCTTGCTCGGCAGCCTTCTTTTTGCAGCCCTCGGAGCAGGTCATATCGGCCAAGTTGACCTTAAAGACCTTGCCGTTCTCCAGGCGCAGCACCAGCTGCTCGCGCGGCGTGTCATATTCCTGGATACGCGCCTTGCCGAGCGGCGTATCGATGAGCGTCTTCTTTTTGGGCGCGCGGCTCTTAAAGTCCTT